>JACRGX010000006.1 GCA_016212185.1 Nitrospirota bacterium | reverse complement strand
CCTGCCTTAGAATTTCCTCAATCTTCGGTACGCATTTCCCGCATCCGCCTCCTTCCTTTGTAAAGTTTGTGACATCTTCTGCCGTCTTTAAATTGTTTTCTATAATTGCGCGCCTGATTTTTTCATCCGTGACGCCGAAACATTCACAGACCAGTTCGCCTTCTTCAGCCTTAGGTAATTTTGCCCCTTTATAATCGGCAGCGGCAGCCTCAAGCGCCTCGCGCCCCATCACGGAGCAGTGCATCTTTTCGCGCGGCAGGCCGCCGAGATATTCGGCAATGTCCTGATTTGTGACCTTCAGCGCCTCATCCACGGTTTTGCCTTTTATCAATTCCGTAAGCGCCGTGGAAGATGCAATGGCGCTTGCGCACCCGAAAGTCTGAAATTTTGCGTCGGTAATCCGGCCCGTATCTTTGTCTATTTTTAAAAATAATTTAAGGGCATCGCCGCAAACAATACTGCCGACTTCGCCAACCGCGTCAGCATCCTTAATCTCGCCGATGTTTTTGGGATGGAGGAAAAGCTCCCTGACCTTGTCCGTGTATTCCCACATACAAGGTTTTTATCACAATAACTTGAGACTGTCAAATAAAATTAAGCATCCGAAAGCAGGAATACCTGTTCTCCTGTAAGACTTAACAGCATTCAGAGGTACATGAAGAATTTTTAGAGCAACACCATTGCTGTCATGCTGCCTTTAATTATTCAGTCCTAAATATAATACTCTAAAATTTTGCAGCATGACATTTAATAATCTTTGTTGCGTTCTAAAGATTTTTGAAGGTATCTATGCCTGCTATATATCAAAATTAAAATTTCGCAACAGTCTTTCTTGTCGTTTACGGAAGGAAATTCCCAGCTAATTTTTATTGGCTCTGTGGGGTGATCTTAGACTCAGCCCATTTCACAACCTTTTCGGCAATATTTAAAGCTTCTTGAAATTCTTCTTCGGTTACAGATTCAAATGGGCCGGGATACCGTGCTTCAACAGAATAATCAGTTAACATGGCAGCAGCTTTAATTTCTTCCGAAAGAGTCATCCCATTCTGCTCAAGAAGTGTCAGGAACTCGGCAATATCATGAACAAATCTAAACTGTATGTTTTTGTGGAGCAAAACTGCCTTCAGAGCCTTCTCCGCCGCCTGTTGAACTTCAAAACAAAGGTCTTCCAGATAAATTTCATTTGTTCGCGGTTGTCTTGCAATTGCAAGATTGCTTTTAGCTCTCTTCAGCCATTCTTCGGGGGTTCCGACCTTATTTACATCATGCGGCATATAGCAGCCTTCCTTCTTTCAGCGCAGGCTCAATAACCATCCCTTTATGTTCTTTAAACTGTTCAAAATCATCTTCTGTAATTACAATAATATCCGCAGCAAATCCAACACCAATAAGATTACGATAGATATTCTGAGCGATTTTGCGGCGGTGCATACCGGAAGGAATTATCACAAGCAAATCAATATCACTGTTATCGTGCATTTTCCCTTTTGCCGCAGAACCGAAAAGAATGACTTTTACAGGCTGAACAACAGCCAGTATTCGGCTTAGTGTGACGTTTAAAATATTTTCTAAAAATAAATCGTCCATAGGTTGTACTTCGCTCTCTGATTATAAGTATACCAAAATTCAGAACTTCTGACTTCACCTTCACTCTATGCGTCGTAAACAATGGCAATGACATCCAGTATAAAACTGTATTTATAATTATATCATGGAAGGGATTATCTTCTGTTGTACTTCACGGCGTTGTCTTTGGAAAGGTCTACTGGGTATTTCTTTTCATTGAGGGTTGCGTATTCAACCCATCTTAGGTTAATGGGGAACAGAGCGGGGTTACAATGACCCTATACATTACCTCCGGCAAAGTGCCCTGCCAACAACTCTGCCTGCTTTAAAACTGTATCAATTGCTTTTTGCTGCATGTCCGGCGGATAGCCGTATTTGGTTAATGTCCTTTTTACTAAAACCATCAGTTTCGCCCTTGCACTTTCCCGAATGGTCCAATCTATAGTTGCATTGGCCTTAACCTTCTCTGCCACTTCAATCGCAATAATTCTGAGTTTCTCGTCCCCAAGGACTTCAACTGCCGACTTGTTTTCCGCAAGCGCATCATAGAAAGCCAGCTCTTCTGTTGATAAGTTCAGCTTCTTTTCTCTTTCATCATGCTCTCTTATTTTTTTGGCAACTTCATCAACCAAGAACTGTATAACCTCAGCAGTTGTGAGCAAACCGTTATTATATTTCTTGATGGCCGTTTCAAGCATTTCAAGTAATGCCTTGCCTCTTACCAGATTGGTTTTTGAGCGGGTTCGGATTTCATCATTTAATATTTTCTTCAATAATTCAAGGGCAAGGTTTTGGTGATTCATTCCCTTTATTTCTAACAAAAAGTCCTCTGACAGAATGGATATCTCAGGCTTCTTTACACCTGCCGCGTCAAAAATATCTATAACCCTGTCAGAACTCAAGGCCTCATCAATTATTTGTTTAATGGCTGTTTCAATATCTACATCAGACCTGCCTGTCCCGCCTCCGGCAAACTTTACAAGCCGTGCTTTTACTGCCTGAAAAAACGCTACTTCATCTTTAACCGCCAATGCTTTTTCATGCGGAATAGAGAGAACAAAAGCCTGACTTAGCAATGTTACCTCACGGATAAAACGGTTTTTGCCGTCTTCCAACCCTAAGATATGTTCTTCAGCCTGTAAGATAATGGATAGTTTTTCTTTAGGCAAAGCTGAAAAGAAACGTTTGTAATTAAAACCTGTTCCCGGGTAATCGCCATAATAAGCTGCCGGCTCTGCCACCATAATGGCTTTCATGGTTTTACTTTCTTCAAAGAAAAGCTGTCGCACCACTTCTATTTTTTCAATAAGCATTGCAACTGCTTTTTCCTGCGTCTCTGCAGGATCGCCTTTTCCGCCCGAATCAGAATAGAAAGCCAATGCTTTTTTAAGGTCTGATGCAATGCCGAGGTAGTCAACCACTAAACCGCCGGGTTTGTCTTTAAATATCCTGTTAACTCTTGCTATGGCTTGCATAAGGGTGTGGCCTCTCATAGGCTTATCAACATAAAGCGTATGCAAACATGGCACATCAAAACCTGTGAGCCACATATCCCGCACAATGACCAGCTTCATCGGATCAGCCGGGTCTTTCATTCTGTCGGATAAGGTCTTGCGCTGAGCTTTAGTGGTATGCTGCTTCTGCATAACCGGGCCGTCTGCGCTGGATGCAGTCATTACAACCTTGATTACTCCTTTGGTCAGGTCGTCATTATGCCACTCAGGCCTAAGCTTGATGATCTCATTGTAGAGGTCCACAGCAATTCTCCTGCTCATAGCTACAATCATTCCCTTGCCGTCAAATACAGCCTGCCTCTGCTCAAAATGCGTAACAATATCTTTGGCTAAGTTCTCTACCCTTTGCTGATTGCCGACAATAGCTTCAAGCTTTGCCCACTTGGCTCTGGCTCTTTGCTTATCAGTTATTTCTTCATCTTCTTCAAGTTCTTTATCAAACTCCTCAATCAACCGCCTGCCTTCTTCATCCAAATTGACTTTTGCCAGACGGCTTTCATAGTAAATCTTAACAGTCGCGCCATCGGCAACTGATTGTGCAATGTCGTATATGTCAACATACTGCCCGAATACTGCCGGGGTATTTACGTCCGTGTTTTCAATCGGAGTGCCGGTAAAACCAATATAAGTAGCATTGGGCAATGCGTCTCTCATATACTTGGCAAAGCCGTATGCTATGCGCTTGCCGATTACCTCTTTCGTGACCTTATCTTTTTCATCAAGCATCTTTGCTTCAAAGCCGTATTGTGTTCGGTGCGCTTCATCTGCAATGACAACTATATTGGTTCTATCAGAAAGCTGGTCATATTCAGCCTTGCCTGCGTCTGGCAGAAATTTTTGAATGGTAGTAAACACAATACCGCCGGATGCAACTTTCAGAAGTTCTTTTAAATGTTCCCGGTCTCTTGCCTGTATTGGTTCTTGCCTGAGCAACTGTTTTGAAGATGCAAAGGTGTCAAACAACTGGTCGTCTAAGTCGTTGCGGTCCGTGATAACCACTACAGTCGGATTGTTCAGGCTTAATACCAGCTTGCCTGTGTAGAAAACCATAGAAATGGATTTGCCGCTTCCCTGTGTGTGCCACACAACGCCGCCCTTACGGTTTCCGCCTGAGGACGCAGCTTTGAGTGTGTTTTCTACTGCTTTATTGACCGCATAATATTGATGATATGCCGCCAGCTTCTTTTCAGTCTCAACATGTATGATGCCTGTTTTGGTATCTTCCTTCTTTGATTTTTCAAATACGATGAAATTGCGGACAAGGTCTAACAGAGTTGCCGGGTTAAACATTCCTTTTACAAGGGTTTCCAATTGAGGGGCAAACCGTGAGGCTATTTGTGGTTCATCTTGGCCTAAAAAATATTCGTTGTTTCTACCGGCAGCTATTTCTCGCTTAATCCATTTTCTCCCAAAACCTGTTTTTAAATCACTTTCTCTTTTAACAGCTTTTTCTCTTGAATTTAATTCTTCATAATGAATGATTTTTACCGGCTTATATAATTTTGTCCATTTCGCAGCGTTCCCAGTTATATGTTCTTCCCATCTTTTTTCGATATCCAATGTTTGACCTATGTAGTAACTGCTATTATCACATTCTATTACATACACATAATAACTGCCTGCCCTTTTTCTGCCTGTGCGTGTCCGCACGCAGACAGGCCATGTCATAAAGCGGCTGAATCCTGCAGAAAGACTCCCTGCCCTGCATTCCATCCCATCGGATATTACGCAGATTCCGTTATAGGTAAACAGGCTCAGAATAGTAGCTTTGTAAGTCTGTATTTGTTCAAATGCCTTTCTGATGGTTGCGTTTTCATCCGCCGCATTCTTCAATTCAATCATAACGAGGGGGATGCCGTTGATAAAGAGTAAAATATCAGGCCGCTTGTTTTGATTGTTCTCAATAATTGTGAATTGATTTACAGCTAAAAACTCATTATTGAGCGGATTATCAAAATCAATCAGGCTTACTTCATAACTTCTTTCATAGCCGTCCTGCTGATACGGTATTTTTATTTTTTCTATAAGAAACCGGTGAAAGGTTTCATTGTTGTGCAGCACATCAGGCGAATAAATACGCAGAACTTTTTGCACAGCCTGTTCCTGCGCATCCACAGGAATATGAGGGTTTAACCGTGCAACAGCCTTGCGTAAGCGCTGTGTTAAAATGATTTGCTCAAAACTTTCCCGCTCTGCTGATTCAGCGCCTGGGGCAATAGCGAGGCCGTGAAGGTAGTGATAGCCAAGTTTTTCCAGTTCTTCAATGGTGAAAAGCTCTATGTCGCTTTCGGTGATCTTGCTCATTTCGTTTTTCTGGCCTGGCTTCGCGCCTGATAGAGCCTTTCAGTAAAGCCGCCCTCTTCAAGAAACTGCTTTTCAAGCTGCCGCAACTGCTGATCCAGCAAATAGTTCACCTGATGAATCAGGCAGATGAGGGTATTAGCGGCAGTCTCAGGAGGCGAAGCCTCCACATAAGTCCTATAGGTCATATAAGACCTATCTTCTTTCCAAGCCATCTTTCGGATGGCTTGCGCTTGTTCATGGTCTTTTCCCCAAAGCAGCAGACCTTTCTGCCGCAAAAAATCCTGATAATCCAGAAGCAATTCTTCAAGGCTTGCCCGTGCCACACCGATAAGTTTCAGTTCTGTCTTTTTTGAAGTCCCTGACGCCATGCTTCCCTCGGCAATATTCTGCTTTCCGCTCCGCGCCGCCTGCACCATCTGGTCATGTGTCCGCGACCGCTTGTCAATAAAGCGGTCACAGAACACCACTGTGGCGTCATAGACAATCTCAGCAGTCTGGTAAGATTTCAGATTGCGGTATCCGCCATGAGGGGGGATGAGTGGCGGGTTTGGTTTTTCGGGTTTATTGTCCATTGCTCAATATTGTATAATAAAGCATGAAAAAGAAGCCGTTAAAAGAGACCAATCCTTACTTAAGAAACCCCGACCTCCGCGAGGCGTTAGTCAATTTGTCTGTTTCGTCCTCCACAGCAGTTGAAGGAGTACGCACAAGATATCCTAAGCTTTCAAAGTCCCTTGAGAAGAAATTAAAAGCTGTCATTGCTGTTCACGAGCCTTCAGCGTCTTACGGATCGCAGAAGTAAATACCTTTTCCATCGGCTTGTAATCTCGTTCCATCCCAGCTTGCACAGCGGATATGTAGTCCTTCTTCTTTCTGCTGACAATCCCGGTAAAATCAAGGGGAGGCAGTCCAGCCTGCAATGCCATTAAAATAGCCAGCAAACGTGCTACTCTTCCGTTGCCCTCGCGGAATGGATGAATAAGGACAAGCTCTACATGGACTTCAGCCAGTGCCTGAATAACCCGCTCCATTGATTTGAAATTGCAGGGCATGTGCTTATGAAGAAAATCCTTCTCAAAAGCGTTCATCAATAATGGAATCTGCTTTGAAGCCGCAAAATGAAAATCTCCTTTACTCACATTTACCTGTCTGTATTCACCCGCCCATTCGTAGATATTGCCCAGCCAGATTTTGTGCATTGCCCTGATATCTCCAGCAGTGAAGCGATGGCTGGCATCATACATGCCGAGGAGCTTATCAGTTGCGGTCTTGAGAGCTACAGATTCAGCCTCATCCATGACTCGCTTGCTTTTGATGGCGAACTTGTTTTTGAGGACATGGCCTCGCGAGCCCGGCTCAAACTGGGCTTCGGGGAGAGAGGATGTATCGTAGCGGTTGGAGGGTTTCATTTAATGTTACTCTCCACACCGTTCTTTTTTGTCCGCATGGCAAGATTATCGACAAATTTATCCATTGTACAGGGCAAAAGAATCGTTATGATAATCAGAGCAATGGAAACCCATACCAACTGCCAGATAGTTGAGCAACAAGTCCACTTGTATTCAGCCGGCCAAAGTGTATTTATGGCAAGGAAACTGACCATAAGCAGATAGGCGCAGCCCCCATACTTAAACGCTATCTCAAAATTATCTGGATCAACGGTTTTCGTCCCCTTGGCACTTATCCTGGTTTTCTTAAATGGATGGCCAAAACACTCATAAACTTCCATTAAGATTTGACGGTACTCTTTTATTTTTGAGCGGAAATGGGCTTCATAAAATTCAACCATTAATGCCCCACACAACAGCAAAGAGGAAATTAAGATTTTCAAGTATGGCTCTTTGATATTATTGGCTTGTGAAATGAGGGCAATTGCGACCGCCGAATAGAAGACATAGACCTGCCACTGACTTTTCTTCAACGAGTCAAGATTAGTTGCAGCATTTTGATATAAAAGACAAAGCTCTTGGTGATTTCTCTGTGTGTCTTCTGCCACGTTATGCTCCTCGGCTGTTTATGCCATTATCCTTTTTCCGCATCCTTAACCCTCACCTCCCCGCTCATCAGCTTGGGTAATAGTGTATCGCGCAGGCGGATGAGGGCGCGGATTGATGTTAGTATTATTTCATATCCCAAATCAAATTCAACTTGTCATGTGGCGGAATAGCAAATTTTTTCTTCTTCAATTTATCCTTGTCTAAACCCCTGCCTTCTCTTGCACCACCTTTAAGGAGGTCAGTTTGTTCATTAAGTTTTAGTCGCATAACAGTTCCAACTATAATTCCAATTCTGAAATCTCTTGGTCGAAAGATATGATATGCTCCACTAAAAGCCCCTATTTCATCGTTGAATACGTCTAAATTTGGAATTTCCCTACTTAAACCAAAAACCATATCTCCAAAATATGCTACCTTATAACCTGAAATATCTTTTGATAACGCCTTTGTATACTTCTCTTCTCTGAGTTGTATGCCCGCATTCGTTACGCTGTATATCGGAGGAGAAAAATTTAAATCATCAACCTTAATACTACTTTCTTCAAATAGCTCATCGAAAGATTTTATTATCCAATCTTTCGGCATCCTACCTCGTCTCGGCTTGGTTATGAATTCTTCTGAACCATCTATTTGATAGTCCAAAAAGTATTTTTTTATCAACCCTTTAAAAATCAATTGAGATACTGATTCAAGGTCCTTTGACAATTTTGCTAAATCAAATATTTCATTTAATTTAAAATGATGTTCTTCATTCCAAGCTTTTAGTATGCTATCCGTTTTTTGATTAATCCTTTCATGGAGTGTTTTTACTTTGTTCGCTATAGAAGGTGATTTAAAATCTATTTTTAAATTTATCGTTTGTCCGATTGGAGTGATGTAGCTATTCGGTGATAAGATATAGTTGTTTGACTGAACTTCATTCAAAGTAACTGACCTACAAAAGCCATCAATATCCTCATAATTCCCATTAGGATTTCGCCAATTATGATAAGTTTCAGATATTTTTCTAATGTCATCATCACTTAACGCTCTATGCTTTCTTTTTAGCATATGACCCATTTTACTTGCGTCAATAAACAATACTTCATTTTTTCTATTACGAAATTTGTGGTTCTCTTTATTCCTCGAAATAAACCAAAGGCAGGCTGTTATTTGGGTATTAGTAAATAAATGAGATGGCAATGAAACCAAACAGTCTACAAAATTTGATTCAATAATATTTATTCTTATTCGCTCTTCATTTATAGCCATTGTTGTCATTGATGTATCAGCCAATACAAACCCTGCCTGTCCTGCAGGGGCAAGGTGAAAAAGGAAGTGCTGTATCCATGCATAGTTTGCGTTATTGGGCGGAGGCGGTAGTTTTTGATCCAACACGCTCCAGCGCGCGTCATCACGGAGCAGTTCCCCGCTCCAGTCGCTGTCATTAAAAGGCGGATTGGCAATGATGTAATCTGCCTTCAGGTCTTTGTGCATGTCATTCAGAAAAGAACCTTCGTTGTTCCACTTCACATTACTGCTGTCTATATGACGGATGGCAAGATTCATCTTTGCCAGACGCCAGGTGGTCTGATTGCTCTCCTGCCCGTAAATTGAGATGCGGTCTGCCGGATTAAGGGACAGCCCGTTTTTCTTTTTCTTGTAGTAATCCCTATGCGCCTCTACAAACTTTTCACTCTGCACAAACATACCGCCTGAGCCGCAGCACGGGTCAAATACTCGTCCTTCATATGGCTCAAGCATTGCAACAAGAAGCTTAACTACACTGCCCGGCGTGTAGAACTGACCGCCCTTCTTGCCTTCGGCTAAGGCAAACTCTCCGAGAAAGTATTCATATACTTTGCCCAACACGTCTTTGCTCTGCGCTTCTTTCGTGCCGAGCGTTGCACTGCCTATCAAATCTATCAGACCACCGAGACTTTGCTTGTCCAATTTTTCTTGCGCAAACACTTTTGGGAGTACGCCTCTTAGAGAAGGGTTGTCCTTTTCAATCGCATCCATTGCTTCATCTACATCTTTGCCAATGGTAGGAAGTTTTGCCCTTCCTTGCAGCCACCCCCAGCGCGAAGATGGCGGGACATAGAAAACTTTTTCAGCAGTGTACTCGTTCTTATCTTCAGGGTCTGCGCCTTCACCTTTCTGTGAGGTGAGTTTTTGATAAAGTTCTTCAAATGCATCAGAGATATATTTCAGGAATATTAAGCCCAATACAATATGCTTGTATTCGGCAGCGTCCATATTCTTCCTGAGCTTATCCGCCGCCTTCCAGAGCTTCTTTTCCAGCGGCTCTTCAGTCTGATTCTTATTTTCTTTTGGACTCCGCGCCATCAATCATTCTCCTGTATTCCTTCAACTCACCCATTACAGCGGCTCTATCCCTTCGTTCATAACATCAAGATACTTGCGGTACACATATATCCTGTTTCTGTTTTTGCCGGTGACTTCTTCTACAATCCCTGCCTTAATCAGCGCTTTAAGGACCTTGTTTACGGTATTAGGCGCCAACCCGGCGGCTGTGCATAAGCGGGCTGAATCCGTCAGCGGGCGCACCATCAGGCTTTGATGCACCATCAGCGCCGAGCCTGCAACGCGGCCCATGTCTTGTATGAGCTTTCTGTTTTCATCCGCAAGGCTTGTCAATTTTCTTGCCGTGTCTGTTGCCTGCTCAGCAGTACGCCTCACCGCTTTTATAAAAAACTCAAACCAGCTTTCCCAATCTCCGTCTATTCTGACTTTTTGCAGAAGTTTATAGTATTTATTCCTGTGACTTTTGAAATACAGGCTCAGGTAAAGAAGCGGCTCAGTCAGTATCTTTTCCACGCAGAGTATAAGCGTAATTAACAACCTCCCAAGCCTGCCGTTTCCGTCAAGAAAAGGGTGGATAGTTTCAAACTGGATATGCGAAAGGGCGGCTTTTTCAAGAGCGCTTACTATGCCGCGCTCATTATTTAAAAACAATTCCAGCTCTCCCATGCAGTTTTGAACTTCATTGGGCGGAGGAGGCACAAAGACCGCGTTGCCCGGACGGGCGCCGCCGATCCAATTCTGGCTTCTGCGAAACTCGCCGGGATTTTTATGACCACCCCTTCCTCCTCTAAGAAGTATTTCGTGCATCTCTCTTATCAAACGGTTTGAAAGCGGAAACCCGGAGCGTACTTGATCCAGCCCGTAGGTCAATGCCGCAACATAATTAGACACTTCTTTCACATCGTCAATAGGCACTCCCGGAACTGCATCCATCTCAAAAAGCAGCAGGTCCGAAAGGGAAGACTGCGTGCCTTCTATCTGTGATGACAGCACCGCTTCTTTTCTGATATACATGTATATCAACAAATTAGCATCAGGCAGATAGGATGAAACACTGTCAAGCCTGCCAAGCGCTAACAAGGCGCTGTCAAGTTCACTGCGAAGCGCGGCTGAAATATGCAAAGACGGTTCAGGCGGCAAGGGGGTTGGAACATATGCCTTTACCGGTTCACCTGTTGTACTGATTGTTACATAGTGACCTGTATTTTCCCTTTTCATCTTCTCAATCCAATACTGCTATTGCATTATTTGCATTTGCCATGATTCTTATTGCACGATTATAGCATATCGTGCAATAAGAATCAAAGGATTTGTATTTGAGGCTTTTGCAAAAGTCCCTGCAAAATGACTTTGGCCGTCATACCAGTGAAAACGGGTATCCAGAAGTCGGTGTTTTTCAAAGAAACTGGATTCCCGATTACTACCTCGGGAATGACAAAACCAGACTTTTGCAAGAGCCTCATTGAGGTACATGAAGAATTTTTAGAGCAACACCATTAACGTCATGCTGCCTCACAAAACCATCCACGGCTGGGGCAGGAAAAGTTTTTCATATGTCATGAGGGCAAATCTGTCAGTCATTCCTGCGATAAAATCACAAACGATGCGCTCTTTGTCGCCGATTACTTCTTTGGGAATTTCATTAAACACCTCATCCGTATGCTCAAGATAATAATTATAAAGGTCCAGCAGAATCTTCTTTGCCTTTCTAAACTCGCCCTTTGTCGTCTCGCCCTCATAGATATTTTCATAGAGAAAATCCCTGAGCGCATAAGCCGTGGTTTTTATCTCTCTGCTCATCTTTATCTCTTTTATGCCTGCGGCAATAGAGGTATATATAACATCCTTGACCAGCGTATCAATCCTTTTAGGCTGGTCACTTCCTATCTTGAAAAATTCCGCCGGAATATCGCTTTTTTTAAGCACGCCCGCGCGCAAGGCGTCATCAAGGTCATGATTGACATAGGCAATCACATCCGATACCCTGACAATTTGCCCTTCAAGCGTCTCTGAGCCTCCGTGCGCTGAAAATATCTCGCCTTTGCCCTTTGAATGCTTCAAAATCCCGTTTCTGACTTCATGCGTAAGATTAAGCCCCTGCCCTTTTCTCTCAAGAATATCCACAACCCTGAGGCTCTGCTCATAATGCTTAAATCCTCCGGGATATATCTCGCGCAGTATTTCCTCGCCTGCATGTCCAAAAGGCGTGTGCCCAAGGTCATGCCCGAGCGCAATCGCCTCTGTCAAATCCTCATTAAGCCTGAGCGCCTTTGCAATGGTGCGCGCAATCTGCGAGACCTCCAGCGTGTGCGTCAGACGCGTTCTGTAATGGTCGCCCTTGGGCGCAAGAAACACCTGAGTTTTATGCTTTAGTCTCCTGAAGGCCTTTGAGTGGATAATCCGGTCCCTGTCGCGCTGAAAGCACGTCCGTATCTCGCCTTCCTTCTCAGGCTTCTGCCTGCCTTTGCTTTGAGAACTCAGGCACGCCTTAGGATGAAGTATCTGCTTTTCTATCGCCTCTGTCTGCTCGCGTATAGTCATGTTGCCCCTGCTCCGATTATATCATTCACGGCTAAAAAATCCCTTAGCTGATTTAAATCGGCAGTTACCCTGCATTCAGGAAGGGATTTTAAAAACTGCATTCCGTAACCCTTGGTCCTCAGCCTTGAATCAAGGATTGCAACTATGCCTTTGTCAGTCTTGGTCCTTATCAGCCTGCCAAAGCCCTGCTTCAGGAGGATTATCGCCTGCGGCACCTGATACTCTAAAAAAGCCTGTCTGCCTTCTTTTTCAATTGCCTCTATTCTTGCCTCAGTGACAGGCTCGTCAGGCACAGCAAACGGCAGTTTGGCTATTATAACGCACTGCAAATCATCACCCGGCACATCGATCCCCTGCCAGAATGTATTAGTGCCGAAAAGGGCGGAATTATTATCCTGCTTAAATCTCTCAATCAGCCTGTAGCTGTCTGTCTCGCCTTGCCGTAGAATTCTTAACCCCTCAATATTGATTTCAGCATATGCCTTTTCAAGCGTATTGTAACTTGTGAAAAGCACCAGCGTCCTGCCCTTTGTTATTTCAAGTATCTCTTTTATCTTTGCAATCAACTGCTCTTCAAAGTCCTTTGTCCCGGGCGCTGAAAGGTCTGATGGAATATACAAAAGCGACTGCTCCTTGTAGTTAAACGGCGATTTAAGGAGGAGCGCATCGGCGTCCAGAAGCCCGAGCCGTTCTTTTATGTAGTTAAAATTACCGTTGGCGGCAAGTGTTGCCGAAGTAAAAACAGCAGTGTCCATATTATCAAATATCTCTTTCAGCAATCCGGCGGGCTTTATCGGCGTTGCGGAAATCTTCAATCTCTTCTCATCCCTCTCAGCCCAGTAGACATGCTCTTCAAGAGTCTGCATAATTACCGCCTCTAAAGAAACTAAAACGCCCTTACATCTGTTTAAAACTGCCAGTATTTCTATTTTTTCATTCTCATCACCCGATGCGGTATAGATATTATTCAATTCATTTACAAGAGCTGACAGCGGTTCTGAAATTGTGTCTGAAATAAAACCTTTTTGATAAATCCTCATGACGCCGGATTTCTCCAGTTTTCCTGAAAGCTCATCAAAAAAGATGTTTGCCTGCAAACGCACCGTGTTTAGGACTGCATTGCAGTTTGAAAAGTCATTCTCAGGAAGCCATTTCAGCCTCATGAGCAATCCCTTGCCGTGCCGGCTTAATATGGAATCAAACAGGCGGGTCAGCGAATAATTTGACAGCTCTGCCCCAAGATAATCCGATGCAACGTCTTCAAGCTCGTGCGCCTCATCAAAGACAACGGCGCTGAAAGGAGGCAAAACATTATATCCTGAAACTGCATGGGCAAAAAACAGGTGATGGTTGGTGACAAGGATATGCGCCTGTCTTTCAACAGCCTTTGCCTTTTGATAAAAGCATTTTCTGAAATGCTTGCAGATATTTCCATGACACAGGTCGCTCTCCCTGCAGACTTTATACCAGAGACCTGCCTTTATATCAATCTCAGACCTCAGGCCTGTCTCAGTTGTGTTTGCCCACTTAAGCAGGGTGTCTATATCCTGCATATCAGGCATATCAAAAAGTCCGAATTTCTTTGACTGCTTAAGCCGTCTTACGCACAGATAATTTTCGCTCCCGAAACAAAGCGCAAAGCGCAGGTCTTTAAAAACATGCTCTTTTAGAAACGGCAGTTCTTTTTCCACAAGCTGTCTCTGAAGCGCTTTTGTGTAGGTGGAAACGGCAGCCTTTTTTTCCTCATCAAATATCCATTTGATAAGCGGCACCAGATACGCAAGGCTCTTGCCGACGCCTGTGCCCGCCTCAACAATCAAATGTTTTTCAGCCCTGAGCGCATTGTCAATCGCATCCGCCATTACCTGCTGTTCATGCCTCGGCTCATAGGTCTGGAGGGTTTTTGAGAGGATACCGCCGGACGTAAAAAAATTATTCAGCATGATGTTTAACTTTAAGCTCCCCATTTAACTTAGGCAGCAGGCACAGGCATCCTCAAAACCCTTAGAACGCAACAAAAATTAATGAACTACCCAGCAGTCCCTACATTTCGGGACGAGGTTTTGAAATCGTCATTCCGGCTTGTCCGGAATCTCGGAACGAGTCGTACCGACTTTCTTCAAAAAGGATTCCCGACGCGCTTCGCTTGCGGGAATGACAAGCAAAAGACGAAGCTTAACCCCAAAGCAAAACTTAACTGTGTTGCTCTAAGGCTTTTTCGTATACCTGTGCCTGCTGCCAACTTTTATTAAAGGGTATAGATTCCTGAAAAAATTTTCATTGCAACACCAAAGAGTCGTGTTGCCTCTTTATAAAAAGTTCAAAAGCTGATACTTAAAACTTTTTGCAGCATGACATTTTAAGATATTTGTTGCTTTATGAAAATTTTTGAAGGTATCTATGCCCGCAAACTCCAGATGGCATGGATGCCGGAAAAATCTTTAGAGCAATCCCTTTGATGTCATACTGCCTTTTACTTCATGTGCCTAATTGTATAACTATTAAAGTTTGCAGTATGACATATAATAATTTTATTGCATTCTAAAGATTTTGATGGCTTCCATGCCATTGATACAACTAAAAATCATTCGCACTAACTATCACACAATCCTCAACAATCTGCTTTTTTATTTTCTTAAATCCTATTTTCCCCAGCCAATGTTTTAATTCATCAGATGAATAGCACCGTCCGCCTTCAGTATTTACGAGCATGTTAATTGAGAACAATGCACTTGGCTGGGGCTGTGTCCTGTCATTTGAGATATTAAATTCCTGAATGACTATCCTTCCGTCTGCGTTTAATGCCTTTTTGCATTTCTTAAGCACGGAGATATTGTCAGTTTCAGACATTGAATGCAGTATCTGGCTGATAAAGATTAAATCATAACCCTTGCCGATATCGTCATGAATAAAATCACCCTGAATAAATTTAACCCCACCTGTCCTCCCCTTATTTAAGGAGAGGATTAAGGATGGGTTATTGATAACCTTTTTTGCAATCTTTACAGTCTCCGGCCTGTCAAAAAGCGTTACCTTCACACCCCTTTTTGCCATTTCCATCGCATATGTGCCGGGCCCGCCGCCGAGGTCTAATGCAGTCTTGACCCCCTTCAATCCAACCCTATCAATAATATTCTCTGCCTTTAAAACGGCAAGATTGTGCATTCCAAATATAAATGCCTCGTGGTTGTGTGCCTTGTGATAAGGTTCCCCTGTCTTTAAAACATGATCCAGCCCTGACCAGTTCTGCCACAGGGTATCTGCATGCTTGATAATGTCACCTTGATAATACGGTCTGCCCGCGACGAGAAATTGCGCTGTGAGGCTTGAATTTTTATATCTGCCGGTGTGTTTTTTAAGAAGACCCATGCCCGTAAGCGCGTCAAGCAAAATCTCTGCCGCCCTTAAATCTGCCTTAAGCTTACTTGAGATGTTTTTTGCTGATTGAGGTTTTATGAGATAGTCAAACACCCTGTAATTATTGGCAGTAAGAAGCACCCTTGCAGACTGAAACCCACCCCATATCTTTCTTATTTCTCTTACCCGTTCAGCGATGTTTGACATAGTTTCTTCTTTAATTATGAAATATGAAGGTTGAAGGTTGAAAATAATGTAATCCTTTAAAATTATTTATTATTCATCCCTCATAATTCAGCCTTCATCCTTAATCTCACAGTCCCATCTTCTTTAATGCGTCATTTCCGACATCCTTGAAACCCGGGGCATCCTCAGGCAGGTAAAGCATAACTCCGCCCTTCACCGGTCTTATGACTATCTTTCCTTCGTGCGCAAGCTTGTTTGTCGCCTCAATCGGATTTTCGCCCGGAAAATATTTTTTAAACGCCTCATTAAAGCCCGAATAAACAGTGTGAATACCTTTGTAACCCTCTTTCCTCAGGCTTACAATCGCCTTTTTTATAAACTCCTCATGACTCATTTTCTCCGCCATGGCGCCCTCCTTTTGTTT
>JACRGX010000005.1 GCA_016212185.1 Nitrospirota bacterium | reverse complement strand
CGAAAGATGAAAGAGAGATTGTACAAAGCCCTCATTGTCGCAATCCCTTTTTTATCAGGTCTTCTTTGTTTCCCAAAATATAATTGTAACTCCACAGCAGGATGCAAGTCGCAATCCCTTTTTTATCAGGTCTTCTTTGTTTCAAGTATCCTGCAATTAAACGGTCTCCCAACCGGGCGTCGCAATCCCTTTTTTATCAGGTCTTCTTTGTTTCCCAACCGGGCCGCAACCCACAGAGGCGGCGAGTCGCAATCCCTTTTTTATCAGGTCTTCTTTGTTTCATTTAACTTTTTTGCTTCCTTAAACTCACTTAAGTCGCAATCCCTTTTTTATCAGGTCTTCTTTGTTTCGGCTCCCATGTATTTTACTCTTTTAATTCCTTGAATTACAGCAACGGTTGTACAGATTTGCACATTGTTCAATATCAACCTTAACCTCGCTTCGCTCGGATTCAACATTTAATACTCAACATTCAAGACTAAATCATTTTGAATTTTGAATTTGCAATCTTGAATCGTAGAGATTTTCATTCCATGAATATCTCTACGCCCTCAGGCAATCTATCACCGCAACCCATTGCAATGACCTTACCGCCTGACGGCAGCGGGTATATCCGTATATCATCTTCTTCCTCATCAATTAAGTAACTCAGCCTTACTTTCATAGCCTGCAGTTCCTTCCAAGTGAGGGAGCAGTGGAAGACAGAATACTGAAGGTGTTTGCCCTCGCCTGACATAAACCGATAGACCCTTCCAAGTCGTTTTGGGTTTGCTATATCGTAACATATCAGATATTCAGCCTTCATGTGTCTGCATCTCCCTTATTAAATCAAACAGTTCATCCAGAATATTCTCCACTCTCCCCTGAACAGCAGCACGCCTGTTTTCAAATCTGTGAATAATACTCCTCATTCCTTTATCTGTAACAAACCAGTGTGCACGATCTTTACTTATCAGGTTTTTAACCCTGTATGTATTAAAAAACTGGAGTGTCTGCAAGTCACTCAAACCGCCCATTATGTAGCAAACATCAAGAGCAAGACCGAAATTGTGTCGTCTGTGAATGACACCGAGATGCGGGTCCAGTCCGGACTTTAGAAGATGCTCCACTATTACATTGCGAAAAATGTTTGTGATGATGCTGTTTACGGCAATCCATTCCTGCTCGCTGACTTTCCGCAATGTCTTGAGTATCTCTTGATAATTGCCTTCCCCAAAACCAATGGTCTCAAATCTCGGCATCAGTTTCGGCAGAAATCTTCTGAGTAAATTCATCTGCAGGCATGCCCTTTTTGTACCAGCCCATCGCTCAAAATGCTCAATGTTCTCCTTTGAGCTGAGGAATATCTTCTGCTCTTTATAATGATCCGGCAGTCTGTGATTATATGGAATAACCACTGCTGTCTCATCAGTCCTGTTATTCATAAAAGTAATCGGAGTGTTATTTTCCGCAAAGAGGGTAATCGTACCGGAATCAAGCTTGACATTGCCGATGATTATCACCCTGCCGACAAGGCGGGCAGGTATTCTTCTCCCGGCATTGCCCTCTTCCTGAACCCATATGGATGGCCCATCCCTGAAAATTACAGGTTTACTGGTCTGACTTATATACAGCGTCCTGCCCATCCGTTATCCTCCTTGCAAGCACTCTTACATCTTCTATCCACAACGGCCGTGTACTCTTCACCCATTCTTCATACATGGGATAAAATCTTTTCCTGCTTTCCTTCTTCAGATAACATCCGGGGCGTTCGTCATCCATTGCGAAATCCCGGTTTGTGAAAGTCCTCTCTCTGAATATCTCCCATACAAACTTATCAACCATAGGACGATACGGCTCTATGAGGTCGCATGCAAGTGACTCACGACCGTAGTCAAACTGATGATAAAAGCCTATTACCGGATCAAGTCCAATGACTTCTATCTCACGCACTATGTCAAAGTGAACGAGCGTATAGCAAAGCGACAAAATTGCATTTACCGGATCTTCAGGCGGACGTCTGTTCCTGTCATTGAATTCAAGAGAATCCGGAAATGCTTCTGTGAAAACGCCAAAGTATGTTGCCGAAGCTCCGCCCTCAAAGCCCCTTACTGTCTCCATCTCAATACCAGGCTTCTGCAGGTCTTCAAGTATCCTTTCAAACACCTGCGATGCTGAAGTCATCTGTAAACGCAAATCAGGCCTCTGCTCCCTGATGTAAAGGAGCAGCCCACGCTGTCCGGTTATTTTCCTTTTTACGATGTCAACAGATACATTCATCGGAAATAAAGATAATGACTTTTCATACTGTTTTATCCTCAGAAGGCCATTATTATGCAGTTTCCCGTGAAGCATTCCGCAAAACTTGTTTCTCTTGCCGGAGAGGAACAGGACACTGATATTGTCACTGGCAAGCTTGTTTAAGACAGAGGTTTCAAGGGTAATATTGCCGACTATAATTACCCGTTTCAATGGATTTATCGGGACAATCCCCTCCCGTTCGCCATTTGCATAAAACGCCAGAGCATCGCCGTCCAGCCTTACGTGAAGTTCTTTTCTGTCAATGTAAAGTGTTCCCATATTAATCAGTTAACAATTAGGAATGAATAATTAACAATAATGGACTCCTTAATTCTTCATTATTAATTGGTCATTCTTCATCCTATATAAAAATACTCCGGGTCTTTAGGCTGGACGCCGATGCCGAGCGTATGTGTCCTGCTTCTTCCATCCATTGTGAAGATATGCACCCTGTCTTCTTCGTCATCAATAATACCGTCAATGGCTCTCTTAACGTATGCAAGCTCCCCGTCTGTCAGAAAGCATTCATAAACAGACTTTTGTCCGCCGGTGCTGTAGCCCTTGAGAAACTCCCTCGTCTGGTTCAGCCTTTTGTCGTCAGTAATGTCGTATGCGATAAGAAACAATGTTCTGTTCATCGTATCCTCTCATTGTCATTCCGTGCCTGACACGGAATCCAGTTCTTCATTTTAATTTCATCCTAAATGGAGGATAAAACAGACGGCGGGAGCTTGTCACGAAAAGAAATATTTCGGCAATATTGTTGTTTGCCTGCCGAACAAAGAAGAAAAATCAGTTGTCAAAGAACAAAACTAAAACTTTAGCTTTGGAAAAGTGGCAAGCCCCTTTTTGCTCTCATAATCAGGATAACATCGGGTTATATGCTTTTCTAAATATGTGAGCAGTTTAAGAGCACTGTCTTTATCTATCGGTATAAATCCATGTGCAAGTATCGAGTCATTTCTTTTTCTAAGAACAAGCTTAAAATCTTGATTTGATTTATCTTCCATAAAATTCTGTCCAACCGTATCACCTAAGTCTTGGAGTAATTCATAACCACAAACAAGTGAAATTTGAATTTTCCCGCTGTCGTTAGTTTTTTTTGAATATTTTGTTTTTAACCGTTCTGGTAATTTAACTGACTTCAGATTTTCAGTCTCTAAGCCATCATGATCTAAATAAAGTTTAACCTGTGATAGGTATTCAAATCCCCTGTAAAGTCGCGCTAACCCATCATCATAACGCCCTTCTTCATTAAATCTCCTCTTTGCATTGGCAACAATATCTATTACCCGCTCATAACAATATTTATTTTCTTTTTCCTGATAAACAAATGCTTTATGTTTTTCTACCTTGCTCTTAATTTCGTATTTCTTCAGCAGGGGGCTTTCTTTTATAGCGTTAAAGTATTCCAATGCCTTAGTAAAATCAAATCTGTCCCACGCATCATATGTACGAGAAAGATTTATTAGAAATGAAGTTTCTTCAACAATAATAGGCAACTTAATGGTTTCTTCTACTGACTTGCAAAGATTAATACAGCTTTCAAATCGGTTAATGTTAAAAAGCTTTTTTGCTTCAAGGAGGGTCTTTTCCGCATAAAACCTGTTGGGATTTAAATACATGGACCGTTCTGTTCCGGGAACCGCCCGTCCGCCGTGATCTCTTTCGCCGTAGATATAACTGACAGTTCCTACCCCGGTTGAGATCGCTGCCAGTAACAATGCCGCTGACATTGACTTGGTTCCAGAAGTATAATCAGCGACAATATCTGCTAACTTAAATCCCCTATTCACACAATCTTTTATTTGCTCAACATACTCAAAATAGATCTTTTCAACATCATTGATTTCATCATATTGATGGGGATTATATGGAACAACAAGGTCTTTCGTTATTAACGGGAGGGTTTCTTTTCCACTTACACTTGAAACAAGAAAGCGAATGTATTCCGGATTGTTTTGCTTTATGGAAAATAAAATAGCTCCGGCTATATCTTGACGGTCCCTACCAGTGCCGACAGATATAATCATTGCCTTTGGCATTTAAATCTTCTCCAGCCTAACCGGTACTGCAAAGGAATATCCATACTGAACAACCTCAGACTTGACAGGAGCAATATTTTCAACCATTCGGCCATAGAAAGGTTTGATGTTTCCATTTACCTTAAAACTTGATCCATAGGTAAGCATCATCAACGGCTTTTTAAAAGGTTTGCCGCAAAAGGTAAATTCACCGCCGAGCTTTCCATACTTAACTAATGTCTTGTAGAAGCCATCAGTGGGATCATTCTTCGCCGGAACAAAGTTTGACAGAGACATAAAACCATTAGACCCTTTAAAATCATTGAATCCATGAAACAGCTCAAGCTGTCCGATAATATCAAATGCACCCTTGCCGACAGACTTTTTCTTGCCGTATCCAGTTAAAGACAGGTTTTTAAAAAGCGCAAAGACTTTTTCTTCCCAGCCGTCTTTTATCTTAAGATAGATAGAAATAAACTGCTCTGATTCACTAAGTGCATGTTCTTCAAGTTCAAAGAGTGAGCCTTCCTCTCCTGTCGTTCCGGATATTCTGTTAATCGAGCTATGCAGTGTGATAAAGGTTTTGAATGTTTTTGCATCTTGTGCAGGATTAATGTCTAAATTACCATTTCGGACACTCTGAAATATTTCAGGTGTCAACCATCCAACTTTTTTTAATTCTTTGGCTTTTTTATAAGCCGCAAAGCCTTCTCCTTTTTGCTCCACTAATGATAAATGAGCAGGTGAAGGCAAAAAGTCTCCCGGCATACCGTCTGATAAAACAACTGCAGGATTGCCGTTTTTATATTCTGCAAGAAACTCTTTCAGGGTGTCGCCACCTTCACGCCACGCCATAATCCAGCACAGATTGCCAAACACAGTATCCGCCTGCCATAGAGTCAGGAAACTGCCCTGAGGTTTAATCTTTAAACGATAAGTTTTCATAGATGCCTCTACGCTAAGTCATTTACTTCTAAATTTTCTATCTTTATTTTCCCGTAACCTCGACTACCAGAACTTCCTAAGTAATCTTTTTGTATCAAGTCCAAGCCTTTTCTAACAAAGTCAACGATTTGACCTTCATTATCTCCATCAAATAGTTTCAGAGTAATATTCATACTAAATTCTGTTCCTGACGGAACCCTCTCTTGCGTCCTTAATCCTCCTTTTGCCGCTATCCCTGATTTCCTATCAATAATGTTTTCGCTCTTAATTTCTGCAAAATTAACGCCTTTTTCTTCCTGTGCAGTTCTTAAAACCGTCTCCGATTTATCAGTGATAACACAATCTCTTACTAAAATGCGGGTAATCTCTTTGTGAGCCATTCCATGAGATCCAAACACCTTACAGACAAGACACGTCCCGCATCCACAAGGTCTTCCATTATCTATGTTAGCTCCACTAGACGCATCCGTTTCTAACAATGAACGCATTTTCCCTTTTAATGAAGATCCCGGAATGTAAGGCAGCGAGGTAATAGGATGCCTTAAAATTGTGTTTTCAGAACCTCCAGGCTCAATAATACCTTCTTTTGTACCACCAATTCTTAAACCACTCTCACAATGAATTGTTCCAGTAATTGACACAAATTTTCGTAGTTTCATGTTAAATCTCCTTTCTTTTTTATCTATTTATTACATCCTTGAAATATGCTAAAACACTTAAAAAGTGTTCAATAAATCCTTTAAATTCTTTTGGGCCTTTAATTGCGAGCTCCGCATTTATATTTATAAATTTACGGAATTCATCACGCACAACACCTCTGCTTGCCTGATATGCTACATCTCTTTCAAAAGCATAAAGGCTGGGTTTGATAAGATCAAAATCATTATTGGAAATTTTGTAGCGATTCTCAATTGCTTTTAATTTATTATAAAAAGCCCTTAAAGCAGTCGGGGTCATATTTTCTGCAGCTAACGCATTCACAACCACTTTGGCATCTTCTTTGAAAATACTCTCTCTGAGATAACCTTTGTCATCAAAATAACTATCTCCAAGATAATTATCTGGCAATTTTATTTTTGAGTTATATAATCCAGATGTTCCTTCATATTTCTTCTTATTACAATCAGAACATGTTTTATGATGGGGTTCTTTTGGCAAAAACTCTTTCTTGCAGCTTTCACATATTTTCTTCATCTCTTTCCCTCCGCCTTTATTAAATCCAGAGTTTCGTAATTTATCTTTCCAGTCACTCATTCTTTCCTCCCCTGTTTGCATTCAAAGCATAGCTTACTATTAATCCAAGATTTTTTAGTTTCGGGCTGTTCAGATCTTTTAAATCCTCTGCCCATAATCTGACCTCTTTCTTACCAACCGGTATATTGCGAGCGATATCGTAAGTCATAAGCGGCAGAAATTTCAGGAATTCTGTCTTCCCTGTTTCATTGAACTGTTTGTTCATCTGTGAATAGTAAAGTAAATTCCTTATAAAGCCGGAAGAAACTTCATTGTCTTTGAGCCAGCTTTTAAGTTGCATGGATTCGGCGAGTATTTTATTCACTTCCTTCCATTTGATTGTCTGTCCGAATAGCGTTAAGCTGTCTTTTCCCCTATCCTTTGAGATGTCGAGAAAATTATCCGCCACCTCTACAGCTCTAAAAACAGGATAGCCCGGTTTCACAAAGCCAATCCCAGCTGATAGCGTGAGATTCTCATTATTACATGTGAAATCATGGAACTTCTCATTCAGTTCATTTGCAAAATTAATGATTGAGTCCCATGGCCCGATAGCAAGGACATCATCTCCGCCAGAATAGACCGTATAAAGTTTTGG
Source organism: Nitrospirota bacterium (assembly GCA_016212185.1). Classification (NCBI taxonomy): domain Bacteria; kingdom Pseudomonadati; phylum Nitrospirota; species Nitrospirota bacterium. The sequence goes on along the minus strand of JACRGX010000005.1, from coordinate 11,194 downwards.
ATAATTATCTTTAATTAGCTTCTGCATAAAGCCTGAGAAAAACACATCCAGCATCCGGCTTAATGTTGCTACTCTTGAGACAGTGTTGTTTCCTTTCAAGCCGCAAGCAAAGGCAGCGCCCAAATTATCAACGTCTGCCTTCAAGTATCCGAGCATTTTGCGTCCGTTGCTCTCATTAGCAATACATTCAAAGAATTTTGGCTGTCCCTCACGCGCATGATCTTTTTCACTGCACACGATATTGTTTTTACATGCAGAGCATTCGTCATTACTTATGAATGTTGATATATAGTTTGCGATAAAACGGTGTGTCATAGGCAGTTTTGAATCAGTCGTAAACTCCTCAATGCTTAATATGAGGTAAGCGCCATATCTTACATGGCGTACATCATCTAATAAGTCAATGGAATAGCCAAAATAATCTTTGAACTCTCCGGTATTGTTTTTATAAAACGCGATATATTTTATCTTTGGAAGTTCCTGCCCGATTATTTTATCGTCTTCACATTTGTCGCAGATAAACTTACCGTCCCTTAGTTCACCGGGGAATTTATTACACGCCTTACAAAGTTTCTCCTCATCGCCGAAATCAATGTTAAGCGCTGCCATATCTTCATTCCAAAAACCGTTACCTGTCAGGAGTTCATTGAAAGGCTTTTTCTTTATACTTTGTAGCGACTGGTTCAGCTTCCGTAACACTTCTCCGTAGTTGTTAAAATCATCACCGGATAAACATGCCGATTCAATGTTCAGATTAATTTCGGCATTGAACTTGTTATAAAACCAAGTGTCTATGTCTTTCTTGAGTGCTTTAATTTTGTCGTTTACCTCCCGAACATTGGGCAGCAGTATATAGAATTTACCGCCGGATGACATCAGGATATTTGCCAAAGGAAGGTTGAAGGCATGTAATATCTTATGGCTCACAATCTCAGAGAGCAAGTTGATCTGAAATGATCTCGCCCTCAATCGTTTGGCAACACCGCCCGCTCCGATGTGTGTAACGTTAAATATATAGTTTTGAATACCTGATAAGTCTCCGACGAGAAGTATAAATTTATCTGTTTTGTCATTTTTAATCTCACTTTCTTTTAAATCAGGGAAGTGATATTGATAAAGACATGCAGCAATGGCGCATGTCGTTTTTAAATGGTCAAAAAGTGAGACGTCCGGTATTTCTTCCTGTGTGTTGCTTGGAATGCACCACGAGTAGCGCATTAAAATTGTAAAAATATTAGCGAACATGTTGTCGAAATCAACCCGACCTGCGTGTTCTGCATCTTTGACAAGCATACTAAACTCTTCCCCGAAACCTTGGAGATGTTTATTCAGTTCATCAGAGTCGTACTCATCGAATTTCTCAGGGAAGGTTTCTTCAGGATTCGACGGCTTAGCACGGTATCTGAGTTTATCAGGCAAAGCTTTATCAAGTTCAATACGGCTGAATATGGATACCAGCGGCGTCGCTTTGAAGTCTTGATAAGACTCAGCTTTCCCTCCTCTCTCCGAGGATGAATAATTATCCGCCTTGCTGACGAGATAACTTAATGCCCTGTGCTCTTCGTGGGCGTTTTGGCAAAGCAAATCATCGTTGAAATATCGTGAATCTTCATGATGACGCTGAACAAGAGTCTGTAATAAATCAAAGTCTACGAATCTGGAAAAGAACTCTTTAAAGGCACTGACAAAATGTGATGAAACTTTAGGGTGTTGCCCCTTTGTATCAAGCGAGCCAAAGCTTCCCCTCTGCAGCATCTTCCCCACATCATGCAGCAATGCGCCTAAAATCACCGTCTGATATTCTCTCTGATTAAATTCTTTCATATTTACCTCAACCTCACTTCGTTCGGAATTCAAAACTCAAAATTCAATATTCAAAACTACCAGCCTGCGGCTAAATTCAATATTCAAGATTCAATATTCAAAAATATATTAAATATTGAATTTTAAATTTTGAATATTATCTTATTCTTCTCCGCCCTGACTCCGTGCCGTGTAGAAAAATACTCCCTGCGGGGAGATGTTATTGCATAATATGAAGTCAATGTCTCATCTGCCAAGACTTCTCCTATGGTCTTTTTTATCTTGCTTATCGCCTGCCGTATGACTTCTGATTTTAAGCCGTCTTTATATTTATGAAAAAGGTCGTCAGTTTTAGAAGGTACCATAATCATATAGTCTTTTGCCATTTCTTCAAGCGCCGGTTTTGTAGTAAACTCTGTCAATGGAAGAAAACAGTCTGAACATTCATAGCAGTAAAGACGTTCTGAATGTTTACAGCGGTTCTGCTTTTGTCTCAAGTAAGCAGTATAAATCATAAGATGAAGCGGTGAAAGTTTGATTTTCTTCTGCCCTATCTGTATCGCCCTTTCAGAAAACTCAACTCTCAGCTCCGGCTGAATCATTGCCATATCTATTTCTTTCTGACCTTCCCTGACTAGCTCGCAAAAGCCTGTGCCTTCCAGAGAAATCTTGCTTCTCAGCCTTATAAACGGAAGTTCTGCAAGCAGTATCTCGGAATCTATTGTATTCAGTTTTTTCCCTTTAGCTTCTATCGTCCTGTTACTCTTTGGTTTATAGAAGTATTCAGGATTAGATTCAAATGCCGGGCTTACGAGCACATGATAAAGCCTGTCCCACGGACGCGCGAACATCTGCATTGCGGCGCCAAGGTAAAAAGACATGGTCTTTCTGCCGCCTGCGAGGGAGCAATGAAGCCTGCTTGAAGGGTCCTTTGTCTTCTCCCTGATAAAAGATGTAATCAGGTCTCCCATTGATTCATTTTCAGACTCGTCCCTTATGTCGTCAAGCTGATTACCTGAACAATCAGACGGAATAATAAAGGAACTCTCTTTAATAGCCGCCTGCGGAAGGTTGAATTCTTTCAGAAGCTTCTTTAGTATCCCTTTCCCGTTCAGCGCCTCTTCCGCCAGTGCCTTACCCTTACATGTAGTAATGACATAAATCTCTTGAGGATGTACCGGGGGCTTTTGCATAGCAAGCGCATAAATGCTCTCTGTTATCACCTGAGGCGTGGATCCTGAGATAAATATGAAGATTTCTTTATACCTTGTTTTCATGTTATGAGCATAATGGTTATTTTTAATCAAATAAAGAAAAACAATATTTCTGCAATATTTCCAATCTCGCTTCGCTCAGATTCAAAATTCAATACTCAAAATTCAAAACTGCTTTATTCCTCCTTGAATGTTGAATCTTGAATTTTAAATTTCCCCAATCCAAACCCCGTCCCCTTTCCCACATGCAATATCTCTCCTGCCTTGATTAACGGCATAAACGGTTCAAGATTCCCCTCAAATGTTATCTTTCCGACAAAACCACCCATAGTCATTCTTGTATCCTGCCTTGCGGAATAACGCTCCCAGTCATGCCATTTTAATTCCTGCTTGTGAACTTTCACATCTTTTGCCTTTTCTATAATCCCCTTGAAATCCCAATCAGACGTATCAATCCCGCAGTGAAAATAGGAAAGGAGGGAAAGCCTGCGTAAAAGCTGACGTATCAGAATGTGAAACTCAAGGTCCAGCGTGAGATGGCTGTCGTAAATGATGCGGGTAGGAGTGAGGAAAGACAGAGTTAAGCGTTCAGAGTTCTGAGTTACGGGTTCTGAGTCAAAAGATAAAGGCAAAAAAGACGATTTAAATGGTTTAAGGGTTTTTGTATCGGAACTGTAGATATGGATTCCCACTTTCGCGGGAATGACATTGTTGGTATATTCCTTTCCTTCACTCATAACTCCTAACTCTAAACTCTTAACTGCTTTTAATTCGTATTTCCCCCTACCCTTACCAATCCCCATCTTCCCAAGCTCATCAAATGTATAAATAAAATAAGGCAGGTAATCTAACGCCTTTCCCATCAGGGTAAGCCCGAATGTTATTTCATCCTTTGGAGTGTATCCGCGTTTCTTTTCAGGCGGCGGCTCAATGATGAACGGATGGGGCGCTGATGTATATTTCCGCATTATTTTTGTATCAGACGGCAAGGGGGTTTCAAAGACGTAGGAATATATGCATTTCTGCGATAAGAGGCAGTTTTTACATTCCTTGCTTTTTATGGCGCATACGACTTTTTTGAAGGCATTGCCAAAGCCGCCTCTTAATGTGGAGCCTTTGTACGCAGGGAGAATCAGCGGTTCTGCAGGAACTGCATGAAAAGTGAAGCTTTTGTACGGAATCTCAATATTCAACATCCCCCCAAAACAGGTGTTATAAAAAGACGTTATAGGATTATTGAGGAAAACGATTGAGTAAGTTTAAATTTATATTTTACTTTTGTCAAATAAGGGGGGATTGGATATGGTTCGGTCTGTTATGAGGTATAAGGGATAAAAATCAATGCATGATTTACGATTCATGATAAAGGAGAATTCCTTGTCATGCAGCTTGCATCATGTATCTTGATGCTGCTTTGTTTCCGGACGGCTGTTTTTCTCAAGAAATCCCGTATTGAAATTCCCGTTTAAAAAATCCGGATTGTTCAAAATATCTTTATGAAAAGGGATTGTTGTTTTTATACCCTCAATTACAAATTCATCCAGCGCCCTGCGCATCCTCATGATTGCCTCTTCCCTGTTTTTGCCGTGCACTATCAATTTAGCAATAAGGGAGTCATAATGAGCCGGCACGGTCCAGCCGCAATATGCGGCGGTGTCAACCCTTACGCCGGGGCCTCCCGGGGGGATAAAAAGCATAATTTTGCCCGGTGACGGGACAAATCTTTCAGGGTCTTCGGCATTCACCCTGCACTCAATGCTGTGTCCGGAGAATTTGACATCATGCTGTTTAATTGAGAGCGGCTCGCCTGCGGCAAGTTTTATCTGCTCCTTGATTATATCAACGCCGGTGACCATTTCAGTAACTGGGTGTTCAACCTGTATCCTTGTGTTTATTTCCATAAAATAGATATTGCCTTCATTGTCCACAATGAATTCAACTGTGCCTGCGTTTTTATATTTCATGGCCCTTGCGGCTTTTATTGCAAGTTCGCCTATTCGCTTCCTGAATTTTGAGGTTGCAAAAGCATACGGCGCTTCCTCAATAAGCTTCTGGTGGCGCCTCTGGATAGAGCAGTCCCTTTCTCCGAGATGAATAATGCTGCCTTTATTGCTTGCAAGTATCTGAACTTCTATGTGCCTTATTTCAGGGATGTATTTTTCAATATATAAATCTCCGTTGCCGAATGCGGCAAGCGCCTCCCTCTGCGCCATATGAAACATCGGCGACAGCTCATTTTCCTCATTTACTATCCTCATCCCCTTGCCGCCGCCGCCGGCAGATGCCTTAAGGATGACGGGATATCCTATTTTTTTTACAATCTTTAAAGCTGTTTCTTCATCAGGCACGGGTCCGTCGCTTCCCGGAACAACAGGAATTCCTTTCCTCTTCATTATCTGCCTTGCCTTTGCCTTATCGCCTCCAAGCCTTATATTTTCCGAGCTGGGACCGATAAAGGTTATCCCTGACGTAATGCATGCCTCTGCAAAATGCGGATTTTCAGCTAAAAAACCATACCCCGGATGAACTGCCTCGGCGTCTGTTATTTCCGCGGCGCTGATAATTGCAGGGATATTAAGATAACTCTGTGCAGACGGCGCAGGCCCGATGCAGATTGATTCGTCGGCAAACCTGACATGCAGGGCGTCTTTTTCAATCTCAGAATAAATCACAACAGTCTTGATGCCGAGTTCACGGCAGGCCCTGAGGACCCTGATTGCTATTTCGCCTCTGTTGGCTATTAGAACTTTTTTAAATAGTGCCATATAATTTATTTGTCATGGATTCCCCGATCAAGTCGGGGAATGACATTTGTTTTAGCGCCATATTATTTTAATTTCGAAATCTAAATATCAAATGCCAATCTTATAAAGGCATACATGCCGTTATAAAACGATTCCGGACAAGCCGGAATGACATTATGTCAAATGCCAATTTTACAAAGGCATATATGTCGTTATAAAACAATTCAGGTAACTACGCCGGTTCTATAAGGAAAAGCGGCTCGCCGTATTCAACTGGCTGTCCATTCTCAACCAAAATCTTTAATACAGTGCCGTCAACATCGCTTTCAATCTCATTCATAAGCTTCATTGCCTCAATAATACAAAGCACCTGCCCTTTTTTCACAACGCTTCCAACCTCGGCAAATGGAGCGGCTTCCGGAGCTGGTGACCTGTGGAACATACCGACAATAGGGGCCGTTATCGTCACTGTTTTCTGCGCCTCCGGCGCTTCCTCTTTTGTCTCTTTGACTTCAGGCTGGGCAGACAGTCTTGCAGGGGGGGGAGAAACCTCCCACGATGATATGAATTTCTCCCGCTTTATCTTTACCTTTGCTCCGTCCCTTTCAATCTGCAGTTCTGTAATATCCGTATTTTTTAAAAGTTCAAGAAGTTGTCTGATTTCATTGAGTTCCATTTGTTTACTCCATTTTATAAGTTTTAAACTTAATATTATAGAAGTTCTATGCTTTGTTTTTTGTCATTCCCGTGAAACTTGTCCTCGAAGGCAGTAATCGGGGAACGGGAATCCAGATGTTTATTTTTCTGGATTCCTGCTTCCGCAGGAATGACAGCTTGTTTATGAAACCTCTTAACTTCAAGTCTGCAGTTACCGCACTCGTTCCATATATTCCGAGGTTCTTGTGTCTACCCTGATAATATCTCCTTCATTCAGGTGAAATGGAACCTTTACCACCATTCCTGTTTCCAATGTAGCGGGCTTGCTGCTGCCGCTGGCAGTATCGCCCTTGTAGCCCGGGTCTGTCTTTGCAATCTTAAGCTCAACAAACATAGGCACCTGCACAGTCAAGGGGGTGTCATGATAATAAAGGATTTTAACTTCCATGTTCTCCCTGATAAACCTGATGCTGTCTCCCAATTGCCCGGCAGTCAGGGAAAACTGTTCGTAATTCTGTGTGTCCATAAAAAAATACATGCCGCCCTGATTATAAAGATACTGCATATTTTTTTCATCAAGGTTAGGGGTCTCAAATTTTTCGCCGCCCTTGAACGCCTCCTCAACAATACTGCCGGTCCGGAGATTTCTTATCTTGGTCCTGACAATGGCCCCGCCCCGGCCGATTTTAACATGTTGAAAATCAATTATTTCATACGGATCCCCTTTATGCTCCATCTTGGCGCCCTTTCTGAATTCATTTGTTGAAATCAAATTTAAACCCCCTTAAAAAACAAGTTGAAAGTTTAGAGTTAAGGGTTATCCCGACACTTCGGGATAATTTTTCACTTTTAACTGTCTATTATATGCAGTTTTTTCGGCAAGGTTGTCAAGACCTCTGCCCTGTCCCTGCCGGCAACCACCATGTCCTCTATCCTGACTCCGCCAAGGCCCGGCAAATATATCCCCGGCTCCACGGTAAAGACCATTCCCTTTTCTATCTTGTCATTACTGCGCCATGATATAAAAGGTTTTTCATGCACCGCAAGTCCTACGCCGTGCCCGGTGCCGTGTCCGAAATAATTACCATAGCCGCCCTGCTTTATAAAATTTCTTGCAGCCTTATCAATAATGTTAGCCTTTATTCCGGGCTTTACTGTCTTAACAGCCGCAGCCTGAGCCTTAAGCGCCAGATTGTAAATCTCCACACGCTCTCCCATGCAGGCTGCGCTTAAAAAAACCGTCCTGCTTATATCAGAGAAATAGCCTTCATATTCCCCGCCCCAGTCAAAAAGCACAGGGTCTCCTTTTTTTAGTTTCCTGTTTGAAGGCCGGGCATGGGGAAGGGCTGAATTCTGACCAGATGCTACTATAACTCCAAAGGGTATCATTTTGCAACCTGCCTCTTTCAGCAGGCTTTCCAGTTTCATCGCAAGAGCCAGTTCAGTAACCCCCGGTTTTATAAAAGACAGCAGTTTCCTAAATGAGGATTCAGCCCTTTTTACTGCTTCTTTGATATAAAAAAGTTCTTCTGCAGATTTTATCATCCTGAGGTCTTCAGCTATATTCGGCAAGGCCTTGAGTTTTAATTTGTTTTTTAAAAGCCTTTTGTATGTGCGATAGCTTATACTGTTGTCTTCAAATCCGAGTTTTTTTATCCCGTATTCAGATGCAATATCTTTTATTAAGCCTGTCCTTTCCCCTGTTTCAATAATTATCTTAAACCCATGCACTTGTTTTTTCGCCTGCTCCTGATAGCGGAAATCAGTGACAAAAACAGGTATGCCCTTAGTGACGATTAAAAAACCGGAAGACCCTGTAAAACCTGTAATGTATCTCAGGTTATTAAGGTCGGTAATCAGGAGTCCGTCAATGTAAAGTTCAGGAAGTTTTTTTCTTAGTATTGCTTTTCTTTGCATTTGCAATGTGAACTGCAGCTCTGAGTGCGAGCATATATCCTTCAGGTCCAAAGCCTGAAATCTGCCCTGCGGCTACCGGCGCAAGGACTGATTTGTGCCTGAATTTTTCCCTGCTGTAGATATTTGAAAGATGAACCTCTACTGTCGGAGTCTTGACGGCGGCTATGGCGTCCCTGATGGCAATGCTTGTGTGCGTGTATGCAGCCGGGTTTATAATTATTGCGCCGTAATCACCTGAGTTTTGGATTAAATCAACGATTCCCCCTTCATGATTTGATTGAAAAATTGAGATATTAACCCCCAACTCCTTAGCAAGAGCTTTAAGTGAGTTATTAATCTCTTTCAGCTTCAGACTGCCGTATATATCCGTCTCCCTTGTGCCAAGGAGATTAAGGTTGGGGCCATGAATTACCATAATTTTCATAAACGCCTCCTTTATGGCTGTAACTGCAACAGGCAGTCTAAAATAACATCCGCAATTTCATCTTTTTGCATCATTGGATAATCAGTCACCTCTCCCTTTTTAGTGATTATCGTTACAATATTCGTATCCGCATCAAAACCTGCGCCCTGAGCCGTTACATCATTTAATACTATTAAATCAAGCTTTTTATTTTCAAGCTTGTCCTTTGCGCTCCTGACATCCCTTCCGGCCTCTGCGGCAAACCCTATCAGGATACGCCTTCCTTTTTTCCTGCCGAGTGTTTTAAGTATATCCGGCGTCTTTTTCAGATTTAATGTCATTGCGTCTGTTTTTTTGATTTTTGATTTAACCAAAACTGCAGGCGCAAAGTCTGCCACCGCCGAAGTCATAATGACTGCTGCTGCGTTTAAAAACTTCTTTAAAACGGCATTTCTCATCTCATCTGTCGTTTCAACTGGTATAAAATCTGTGCCCTGAGGAGGACGCTGTGATGAAGGACCGCTAATAAGCGTTACATCCGCTCCCCTTCTGAGCGCCGCGCGTGCAACTGCAAAACCCATTTTCCCCGAAGACCTGTTTGAGATGAATCTTACGGTATCCAGAGGCTCGCGCGTCGGTCCTGCAGTGACAAGTATCCTGCGCCCTTTCAGGTCTTTTGGCGTTAATGCCGACCTTGCGGCCTCAATAATGTCTTCCGTATCAGCCATTCTGCCTGCACCCTCTTCGCCGCATGCAAGGCTCCCGCACACGGGACCTGCAAAGGTCACGCCGAGTCTGCCTAATTCTCTGATATTTTTTTTGACTACCGGATGCTCGTACATCCTCCAGTTCATGGCAGGCGCTATTACCGTTGGTCCTTTGTAAGCAAGCCACGCTGACGTAAGCAGGTTGTCCGCAATGCCGGACGCAAGTTTGTTAATCGTATTTGCAGTCGCAGGGGCAATGATAAAAAGATGTGAGTCCTTAGGCAGATTTACATGGGAGAAAAAATCTTCAAATAAACCGGTGTGAACACGCCGGCCCGATACAGCCTCCAATGTAAGCGGAGGGATGAAGCGGCATGCCGCCTTAGTCATAACTACCGTAACGGCGGCATTCTTCTTTATAAGCCCTCTGACAATGTCAACAGATTTGTAAGCGGCAATGCTTCCCGTGATGCCAAATAGAATATTTTTTTTACTAAGCGCAGCCACTTAGCCTTCTTTACCGAAAATATCCTCTATCGTAGGCCTTTGAGAAGAATCCCGTTCACCTTTTTCATTGAGGTACACCTTAAGGTCTTTTTCAAGCTCTGTGAGGTCCTCGGGAAGCGCTTCTTTCTGCTTTGCCTCGTCCATCATCTGCTCAATGGTAAGCCCCTTGGCTTTTTCCTTGGCTTCCAGGGCTTCTTCGCCCGTGAGTATCCTCACTGCATTGGTAAGGATTTCCTCCATTGAAATTGTTGTCACTTTTTTTGCCTTGGTTTGAATTTTTGCCTGAAGGCCCTGTGCCAACTGCCTTGCCCTCATGGAAGCGGCTATTACAAACCTGTAACGGCCGTCAATTTTTCCCTTGTCATATTCTGTCGGTAATGAAATTAAATCCATACTGCCTCCTATTCGCAAATTCTGTGTTTTTCCGCTGTCACGATGCTTTCCAGCGCCCTGAGGGCTTTGGAAAACTTATCATTAATAATAACATAATCATAGTCTTTATGGCTTGCAATTTCTTCTTTTGCCCGTTTCAGGCGTTTCCTTATCTCCTCGTCAGGCTCGGACATACGCCCCCTGAGTCTTTCCTTCAGCGCCTTGAACGAAGGAGGAAGTATAAAGACATATACCGCATCCCTGAATTTGCGTCTCATCTGATAAGCGCCGTGAGTATCTATGTCAAGAATTATATCATATCCGGCTTTTATCAGGGTTTGAAGTCTTTTTACTGACGTTCCGTAAAGATTGCCGTGAACCACGGCCCATTCTGCAAAAGCGCCTTTTTCAATCATCTCTTTAAATTTATTCTTTGTTACAAATGTATAATGAACATTATTTATCTCACCCTTGCGCGGACTGCGCGTCGTGTATGAGACCGAATGTTTAATGCCCTTGAGAATCCTGCTGAGCGCATGGCAAAGGGTTGTCTTGCCGGCGCCTGAAGGCGCAGACACAATAAAAAGTTTCCCCCTGGCCTTCTTAGATTCCTTCGTCACCTGTCACGCCTCCGGATAAAAATCTCTGCGTTATGGTCTCTGACTGGAGCGCCGATAAAATTACGTGGTCGCTGTCCGTAATTATTATAGCCCTTGTCTTCCTGCCCTGTGTTGCATCAATAAGCTTTCCCCTGTCCCTTGCCTCTTCCCTCATGCGCTTAATCGGGGATGAACCGGGTGAAACTATTGCTATAACCCTTGAAGCGGAAACAACATTTCCAAAACCGACATTTATAAGCGTCGGACCCAT
>JACRGX010000004.1 GCA_016212185.1 Nitrospirota bacterium | reverse complement strand
GACGGTTTTATCCTCTATGTGCATATTGCAGACGTCAGCCATTATGCGCCGTGGGATTCTGCGCTGGACCTTGAGGCAAGGCACAGGGGCACAAGCGTATATTTTCCGCACAAGGTAATCCCCATGCTTCCAAAGGAGCTTTCAAATAATCTATGCAGTCTTGTGCCCAGGGCAGACAGGCTGACAGTCACGGCTGAGATGCATTTTGACAGAGCAGGCGAACTTACAAAAAAGTCTTTTTATCCGAGCATCATATACAGCAATGAACGGATGACCTACACCTCAGTAAGCAAAATCCTTGTTGACAATGACCTCCACGAAAGGCGGAAATATACATATCTCATTGACAGCTTTGAGGTTATGGATGAACTCTGCGGGCTTCTGAGGAAGAAACGGATTGAGAGAGGAAGTCTTGATTTTGACCTGCCCGAGCCTGAGGTGCTCTTTGACATACAGGGCAGGCCTGAGGCGATAATCAAGGCAGAGCGGAGCTTAAGCCATGTCATTATTGAAGAGTTTATGATAGCGGCAAATGAGGCAGTTGCATCTTATCTTGAGGACCGAGGCATTCCTTCGCTTTACAGGATACACGAAAAGCCTGATACCTCCAAACTTGAAGAGCTTATACCTGTTTTTAACGCCCTCGGCTTACGCGCAAAAAAGACCGGTGTTACAGCGTTCCGTTCAATCCTTAAGGAGACAAAGGGAAAGCCTGAGGAGGCATTTTTAAACATTCTCCTGCTCAGGTCCCTTAAACAGGCAAAATATTCTACGGAAAATACCGGGCACTTCGGACTTGCATCAAAATGCTACACGCATTTTACATCGCCGATAAGGCGCTACCCTGACCTTGTTGTGCACAGGATACTCAAGGACTCTTTGAAAAATAAACTCACTGATAAAAAAATACAGCACATTAAAAAGCTCCTCCCTGATATAGCCGCACATTCTTCGCGCACAGAGCGTCTGGCTGACGAAGCTGAAAGGGAGGTCATCAGCGCCATGAGGGCCTGGTTTATGAAGGATAAGGTCGGGGATGAATACGACGGGCTTATAACCGATGTAACGCCTTACGGCTTAAAGATACAACTTAAGGATTTTTTTGTTGAGGGCTTTCTGCATGTCTCATACATGGCTGACGATTACTATAAATTTGATGAGAAAAACTACCGCCTTACAGGCAGGAACAGGAGAAAGACCTTTGCGCTGGGGCAGACAGTAAGCGTGCGCATAGAGCGTGTCAATATAGAAGAACGGGATATTGTGCTTGCCATGTCCGCGCCCCGCAGGGCGCATCCTATCCCGGGACTAAGATTAAGGTGATATCCCCTTGCGGCGACGCCATAGGATAGTAAACGGCATTTCCGCCCTTTACAAAAGAATACCCCCCGCCTGAATAATTAATTTCTACAGGAGGGCTGATGTCCATGGTCTTTCCCCTCTGCGCCATCTTTGCAATAATGTTACCGCAAGTTATATTGCAAAATTCCTTTGCTCCGTCAAGGATTGCCTCCCTGTTATCCTTTTTGACGTTTTCACCGATAATCTTGGAGGCAACCAGCCTTGACGCCTCAAGGGATGCGGAAACCGCACAATGATACTTAAGGCTTCCGAACAAATAGACTGATACAAGGAGATAATTCTTCTCAGGCTCTTTATTGCTTATGTATCCGTTGCCGAGTTTAATAGTCATCTGTGCCAGGCGCAGAAGCATTTTTTGAGTGATGTCCACCATGTCTTTTATAATCTCCGGGTTTGCCGCGCCTGACGGGACCATTATCCCCTCTGAGACAAACTTGCTTTGGTCTGCCTTGAATAATGCAAGCTCTCTTTCAAGAATCTCTGGACGTATAAAGCCTTTTTCAATCAACGCCTGCCCGATGAGTATGTGGTCATTTTTCTGCATGGTCAGTATCTCGTCAACCTGCGCCGGGGTCAGGATATTTAATTTTACGGCCAGCTCTCCGAACCGCATGTCCGTGTGCCTCTGCTCTGCCTGAATTTTTGCGATGTCTTTTTCAGTCAGATAGCCTTTTGACAGGGCGTAATCGCCGAATTTAAGCCTTTTGGACTCCTGATACTCAACCGCCTCAATAAGCTGTTCAGGCTTGATAATGTTTTTCTCAAGAAGAAACTGACCTATAAATTTTATTCCCATCTAATCCCCCAGTTATTATAATCAAAAAATTCCTCGAAGCTCTGCTTCGGAGTTAAGCTCTGTATTTTGCTTGTCATTCCCGCAAGCGAAGCGCGTCGGGAATCCTTCTTGAAGAAAGATTCCGGACAAGCCGGAATGACATAGTGAAAAGTCGTTTTTTTTCTCTGTGCCCTCTGTGGTGAAATTCTGTAGTTTCATATTCTTACAGCCCCTTCAATATCCCTACAATCGTCTCTGCCTCAAACGGCTTTGAGATGACATTCTTTGCGCCGAATTTAATCGCCTCCATGACCTTGTCGCCCACGCCTGCGGCAGAGGAGATTACCACAATCTTTGCGTCTTTGTTAATGCTCATTATCGCCCTTATCGCCTGAAGCCCGTCCATCTCAGGCATGATGAGGTCCATGCAGACAATATCCGGCTTTAATGAAGTAAAAAGTTTAATGCCTTCAAGCCCGTTTTTCCCGTGCCCCACTACCTGAAAAAGCCCTGACTCCTCCACAATTTTCTGAAGCTGTGTGGCAATGCTTACGCTGTCGTCAACCAAAAGCACCTTCTTTTTGTCCATAGATTGCTCCTTTCTAATAAATTGCTAATTATTTACAAATGTGCAGGTGGCGCACGAAACCGTCCAACAACACCTATCTGTCACCGCCCCTGCAGCTACCGGCGGCACCTGTGAACCAGATCAGGCAATTTTCATTAACATCCAATGCCTGCGCATTTGAATAGCCTATTGTTGAATACCCTGCACAAGCGCCTCTACAGGTCCCGCCGCTGATACTGGTGAAGAAACAATAATTTTGATTGGTTATCACTTGCACATTTCCAAAGGTAACCCATGAAGTACAGGTGCCTGTTCCACAGGCGCCTGTGGTAACAGCCACCGTATTGTAGTATCTGAGACCGCTGGTGTTGTTGTAAAGACTAACCCCGCTCTGCAGGCAGGAGTCAATAACATTTAATGTAAAAATCTTTGATGTAGTATTTGAGTTGGCATCAGTAAGCGTTACTGTAAAACTGTATACGTCGGCAGTAGTCGGGGTTCCTGAAATAACCCCGCCGGCAGTAGTAAGGCAAAGCCCTATATTTGAGGCGACTAAACGGACACTGCCTGCTGCGCAGGCGCCCCGCGCCTCGCCTGTGTCCCATGTATATGGGGATGTCCCGCCCGTGCCGCTAAGAGTTTTGCTGTAAGAAGCTCCTGTTTTAGCATCCGGCAAAGTCTGATTGGTTATAGCCAATGTCTCAAGAACATTCAAAGTAAACGCCTTTGAGGTTGCAACTGCATTGGCATCAGTAAGCGTTACAGTAAAATTATATACTCCGGCAGTAGTCGGGGTTCCTGAGAGGAGACCTGAAGCGCTGATAAGGCAGAGCCCCGTATTTGAGTCTGTTATAGGATACCTGCCGGCTGGACAGCCAAATGTGCCTATTGTCTGACCGCTTATTGCCCATGAGGTGTAGGGGGTTTGTCCGCCTGACGCCTGAAGCTGAACGCCTGTTGAATTGTAAGCGGTCCCCTGTTTGGCATCCGGCAGGGTTTGCGTAGTTATTGAAAACGAGCATGACATTGCGGACCGTATCTCATCAAGAGTTACATACTGGACTATATCGTCATATTGTAATGTATAGGACGCATCGCTTGACGCTTGTTCCCTTATCCAATAACAGGTTCCTGAAGAACAGGCCGGCCCTGCTGTCGGCTTGGTGGTTGTGCCGGCGCCATCAGCATCTTCACTGGTACTGTAAACAATAAATGCGATGTTGGATTTTGTGTTATAAGTGGAGCAGGTTGTATTGGTGCATTCAAATATTGTCCTGTCAGTTGTAGTGCGGTTGCAGGCATAAGTTGATGTCAGCACTAAGGTTGTATCTGCTCCGTATAACAGCGCCCGTCCCCAGGCATCAAGTTCCCTGCCGCCTGACGGACCGATAGTAGCCGGCAGATAACCGTACTTTACTGCATACCCCGACAATGCCTCTTTTGCCTGTTTTACCGCCTCCCTCGTTTCAATGATTTTCACCCTTTTTGTCAGCGGACCTACGAGATTCATTCCAATACCAATAAGAAGCCCTATAATCACAAGCACTATCGCAATCTCTATGAGGGTGAAACCGTGATGCGTGACGCGTAATGCGTAATGCGTAATGGGTGAACGGTGAACCAGCTTTACTGGCAGGCAAGCAGTGAACGGTGAACGGTTTTTTTGACGCTTTGAATAGCAGGTCTTCAGCATAAACTTATCTTAAAATATACCTGCTAATTCTATCGTTGTCAATTAGTTGCTGGGGTCAGGTCTTCAAACTTGACATAAAAATTTGTTTATGGTACTACTATTATCCTATGGCAAGACCATTAAGAATAGAATATGAAGGGGCTCTCTACCATATAGCCGCAAGAGGAAATGAAAGGAATCCGATATATAGAGGAGAAGGGGATTACCAAAAATTTCTAGAAATTTTGTCTAAACTTCCTCTCAGATATGGAATTATTCTTCATGGGTATGTATTGATGGAGAATCATTATCATCTGCTAATAGAGACTCCCAAAGGTAATATTACAAAAACAATGCATTGGCTTAATGCAACTTATACAGGATTTTTTAATCAGAAATACAAAAGAGCCGGGCATCTTTTCCAAGGCAGATACAAAGGGCTTTTGATAGAAAAAGAGAGATATTTAGTTGCGGTAAGCCGATACATTCATTTAAATCCAGTTAGGGCTTTGATGGTAAGGAAACCTGAGGGGTACCGATGGAGCAGTTATACTGAATATATAGGGAAAGAAAAAAAGAGTAAATGGCTTAGATGTGACTGGATACTTGGACAATATTCCCTGGATGACACAAGAGCAAGGAAACAATATAAGGCATTTGTTGAAGAAGGGTTGACTTTGAATGAGAACCCATTTAAAGAGCTTAAAGGTAGACTGATACTTGGGAACGAAGACTTAATAAATGGGATAAAAAAAAGGATAAAGCTAAAGAGGCACAGAGAGATACCAGAAAGCAAACGGCTTGTAAAAAGTATTAAATATGAAGATGTAATAACAGCAGTGACTAATAAATTTGAGATAAGTGGGGAGAAGATAAAAGAGACAGGCAAGCGCAACAATCTTGCAAGGAAAGTTAGTTTATATCTTTTGAGGTGGTATACTGATATGAGTAATGCGGAGATTGCTGAATATTTTGGGATAGGATACACAGCCGTAAGCCAGGCGGCAGCGAGACTTAGGGTTGAGTTGGAGAAAGACCGAAGATTGAAAAAAAGCATTCAAGAGATGGAGAAAGAATTACTATTATTAAGTGAAGAATGAAGACCTGACCCTAAAAATCGCAAAGCTCTTTAATGATATTGCGGACCTGCTTGAAATAAAGGGTGAGAACCCTTTCAGGATCAGGGCATACCGAAGGGCAAGCCAGAACATTGAGGGCTTT
>JACRGX010000003.1 GCA_016212185.1 Nitrospirota bacterium | reverse complement strand
AGCGTCAAGGAAATGATTTGCAGCTGCTTCTTTTTTCTTCTGCCAGATTTCCCTTGCTTTGCCTGTGGTGCGGTTACGGATTAAAATTTTGTGCTCGGAAGCAAACTGATTTAGATATTCATCGCTGGGCTGCTTAAAGATGTGCCATTTAACCGGATCCCGGGAATGAATGAGCCGGTTGATTTTATCTTTATACTGCGTGACATTTAAATGCCATAAGACAAGGCCGCCTGGAATAACTGCTCCGGTGCGGGAATTAATGTCTATTTTATTTGCCCTGTAAAATCTGCCGCCGGTTATATCTTCAACGCCTTTTATTGCCTTTGTTTTATCCTGCCAGTGCCTGCAGAAACGGTACACCTCATCAGTCTTAAAGCCTGAGTCTATGCAGGACATATACACGGGAAGAGTTTCGGCGGAAGTTAAGCGTTTATATTCTGTCTTGAATAAGGCCTCTTCTATGTCCTGCCAATAATCAACTTCTCCGGCGCGGATAAGCCAGGATTCCTCGTAATATCCCCAGCCGCGGATAACAAAATAAAAGTGATCCTTCTGCACATCTACGCCTGCAGTCAAAACTAAAACCTCATCCGGCACCATCCCTTCGTCATAGTCCCGGGCAAGATTTCGCACCTTGTCCACTGTGGTCTCCTCAATCTTTTCCTCCCAGACCTGCGCCAGCCATGAGTTGACGAAGTTCATCAAGAGCTCAACGTAGTCTTTTGATTTTAAGAACTCGGATGCGATGTCGCTCCAGGTAAGCCAAGGAGAATATAAAGAGCTGAGACAGAAACCCCTATTCTTATTCGGTTCTTTCCTGTCAGCAACCCACTCGCCGCCAAGCATCATTTTAGGTTTTTGGGAATCTTCAATGTGCTGTTTGCAGTGCAGGCACTCATACCAGGCCAGCCGGTCATTTTTGATTTTCTCAGGAGAAGATTCTCCTGCAGGCCATTTCACCTGGCCAAAGACCAAAACCTGCATTTTCCCGCAGTGAGGGCAGGGCACAAAAAACTGCCTCTGGTCTGATTTTTCATACTCCCGATAGATATAACCTTCCCGGGTAGTAGGTGTGGAAACTTTGACTGTCTTTTTATTCCAAAAGGTTTTCTGGCGCTCCTGCGCAAGCTTTATCGGGTCGGCTTCGCGTCCTGAGAATTTCGGGTATTTATCCACCTCATCTAAGAATAAATACCTGATAGGCCTTGAGGCAAGATCAGCCGGTGAGTTTGAGCCGGCAAAATAAAGAATCATCCGGTCAAAGTGGTATTCAAGCTTGGTAATCTCATCTGCATTTTGCGGGATATACTTTGCTAGACTGGCAGAATTTTGAATCATCGGCTTTATGCGGTTAGAAGATACACTCTTGGCATCATCAGCTCTCGGCAAAACCATAAGCGTCGGACCCGGATCCTGGTCAATGATATAGCCGAGCATATTTAGAATTGCTTCGGTCTTTCCTACCTGCGAGGCAGACATAACCGTAATTTCATCTACTAAAGGATCAGTAAAGGCATCCATTATTCCTTTTAGATATGGCGTCCTGTTTGTAGACCACTGCCCGGGCTCAGCTGAAGTCTTTGCATCCAGGCGCCTGAACGTATCCGCCCAAACACTTACCGTCATCTTATTCGGCAAAACCCATTCAGTTGCAGCGTATGGCTTAATGGTCTTTAGATTTTCCTTTGTCAGTCTTATCGGCATTATATGCTCCGGCAAACTGGTTGATGATGGATCTGATTTCATTGTCTAAAATCTCGCAGATTACTTTCGGCTCCTGCTGGTATAATTTTGGCGCAATATAATGCGGAAGCCTTAAAAAGCCCATCTTAATTCCCCGCACCTGCTCTCTTATAATTTCAACGTGCTCGCGGTAAAGGATAACCTCGCTGGTTGCTTTTTTAACCTCAAGCCTTAACAGCTCTGCCTTATACTGGCTGATCTTCTCATCCCAGTAGGCCCGGCCGTCCTGTTCTTTAAAACGCTGGCTTCTTTGCACATGCCAGCTATTTATTTCTTCTAAGTCATAGAAGCCTTCCTTAGTTGAAGGCATGCCGTCTA
This sequence comes from Nitrospirota bacterium, assembly GCA_016212185.1. NCBI lineage: Bacteria > Pseudomonadati > Nitrospirota > Nitrospirota bacterium. The sequence goes on along the minus strand of JACRGX010000003.1, from coordinate 228 downwards.
ATTTCCAGCGCTGCACAGTCCGGTAAGTAACACCCATGACCTTGGCTACCTCTTCCACGGTCTTGACAATAGTGGCCGGTAAGGGTTCAGTCTCAAACTGCTCAAGCTCGGTAATTTCCTGTTTAGTTAAGGCTTTGCCTGCCTGGATTTTTTCAATCAAATGCAGGTGGCGCTTTTTGCGGGCAAGCTCAGCTAAGTTTTGATTTGCTTCAGACATGTTTTTCCTCT
>JACRGX010000002.1 GCA_016212185.1 Nitrospirota bacterium | reverse complement strand
GGGATTTTAAAAATCGAAAAGGAAATTAACAGTTCTTCTTCCGGCAAGGCATATTTTCTTAAAAAGAAAAAAGAGGAATTGATGAAAGAGGCGGTAAACAAGAGGATTAATGAATACGGTCAAGAGAGTTTCGAGATATTTAAAAGACTTAGTTGCGAGGCGCGGATAAACAAGTTGCTGCCAAAAGAAGTAACCGAAAGAGAAGATGATATGGTTTTTAATTCAGCATTTTTAGTTGATAGGGACAAAGTCTCAGAGTTTATACACGCGGTAGATGACCTTAAGACAAGATATAACGATAAGGGCTTAAATTTTGACTGTACTGGCCCCTGGCCGCCTTATAATTTTTGTAATCTTTCAAAGGGAAAAGAGCAAAGTGGATAAAAGGATTAAAACCTTACAGGATAAAGATAGTTATTTAGATATTCAAAAGGAAAGAAGAATTACTCTCGTTGAAGTTTTGGATAGGGTTTTAGATAAAGGTGCAGTTGTATCCGGGGATATAGTCATTTCCATAGCCGATGTAGATCTTATATACATCGGATTGAAGGTTTTAGTTAGTTCTGTAGAGACTATGGAGCGACTAAGAGGAGCCCCTTTTTCGGGCGCAACTGAGGAGCCAACATAAAATGGATAAACCATCTATAGTAATCACAGTTAAAGACATAGAAGAAGTCAAAGATGTTAATCCTGAGAGGATTAATATTGACCCTAAAAATGTTGAAAAAGGCTTGGCAAAATTAGTCCTTACCATTGTGGAATTACTTCGGCAGTTAATAGAAAAACAGGCAATGAGAAGGGTAGAGGCAGGTTCTCTAACTGATGAGGAGATTGAGCGGGTCGGTGAGACATTGATGAAGTTAGAGAATAAGATGAAGGAATTGAAAGATATTTTTGGGCTTAAGGACGAAGAGTTAAATCTAAATTTAGGGCCTTTAGGAGATTTGCTATAAAGGGAGAAGATGTGTATGTATAAAGAAGAAGCCAAAATAAATTGTCAAATATTTCAAAAGCAAGAGCCAGTAATAAAGGATGTTACGGATAAAATTAATAAGGCAAAGGGAGTACAAGAAAAAGCGAGGTTTGCAGAGAAGCTGCAAGAAGAAGTAGATGTGCTTCTTTCTTGCACGGACTATAAAAGCGAAAGTTTAGACTGCAAGAATTGCCGTTTTATCGCAAACTTACGTAAGAAGACCACAGGCTTAATTATAAGAGCTAAAAAGTTGGTATAAAGGAATAGAAGTTTTATAAGAAACAGGTGGAGATATGAAACTAATCGTCATTCCTGCTTGTCAGGAATCACTCTTTAAGAAAGATTCCGAACAAGTCGGAATGACAGACTGAAAAACTTTTGACAATACGAACATAAGACAAAGAAGGAGGTATTTTATGGCTGAACAAATGACGCATGCAATTCAAGCTACCAATCTTGCTGATATCTTAGAGAGGGTCTTGGATAAAGGAATAGTGATTGCCGGAGATATAAAGATTCAGCTTGCTGATGTTGACCTTCTCAATATTAAGATAAGGCTACTGGTTTGTTCTGTTGATAAGGCGATGGAAATGGGTATAAATTGGTGGCAGCAGGATTCTTATTTATCCACTAAAGCCAAAGAGACTGAGAAAGGGAAAGAGAATATAGCGCTTAAAAAACGATTGGATCGCCTGGAAGAAAAACTAAAGGCGAAATAACTTATTCTGCTATGAGAACACTGATTTATGTCCCGGTTATTCACACAAGCGCTGACCTTGGCTCTTTGGCAAAAGATGCAACGGAAAGAGGGATCACGGATTTAGGAGAAAAGGTTTGGAAAGAACACCAGAGGACAGTTGAAGGTTTCTGGGATGTCATAATGGATTATTTTACTTCTGTAGATGCATCCGGAATGAAAATATATCAAGATGGGATGGTAGCCGGAGGTGAAATAGGACGGCAGATAGTTGAGGAAATAGCTAAAAGTGGGAGTAAAAACCATGAGTTAGTTTTAAGTCTCCTTAAAAGAGGAGCTATTTTAGTTAAGACAGAGGTTTTTAAACTGGTTAAGGAAGAACGCGATAGACTGCTTGCTATAACGCAGGCAAGGTCAATTATACACAAAATAACAGCAGTTATAAGATATAAATTACTCAAAAATAGACTCTTAAATAAAAGAGATAATTATATAGCCAAAAGAATAGAAGAGACCCTAAATGATGGTGAGGTAGGAATTATTTTTATCGGCGCTTATCATAACCTCAAAGAGAAACTTCCTAAAGACATTCAAATTAAAGAAATAAAGGATATAGAAAAGGTAAGAGAATATCAAAAATTACTACCTTTTTGTAATAAGAATAGAGAGCGGTTTGAGGAATTAGGTAGATATCTTATTTCTAAAGTAAAATAAGGAGGTTTTAGAATTTGAACCAATGTGGTTATCATAGAATTCAAAGGAGGAGAAAATGCACCTAAAAGAGATAAAAGAAAAGGCAAAAAAATTGGGAATAGAGCCTAAGAGTGGGACGAAAAAGGAAGTTTTAATACACTTTATTCAGACTGCGGAGGGTAATTCCCCTTGCTTTGGTACAGCTAAAGACTATTGTGACCAATGGGGATGCTGTTTTAGGGATGACTGTTTACCTGAGTAAGTAGATTTTAGGTTTAACTTATACAAAGTCAGATTGCTGTGCTTCATAGATTTATAGATTTCAATACTGAATTGATTATATCTGCCGGAAATCCTTTGCGCTGAAGCGCCCTCCAGAGTTTTTGTTTTATGGTATTTTTCTGTTGCCCCTTCAGATTTTTTAATTTTTTTTCGGCAAGTCTCAGCGCCGCATCCTGTTCCTCCTCATCCGTAAGCCCGGAGAGGGTTTCTTTGATTAAGTCTTTTTCAATGCCGCGTTTTGAAAGCAGCATTTTTATGCCCTGCCTGCCGAGATTTTTCCTTTCCAGAGCAGTGCGGAGGATCTGTCTGGCAAGCGTTTCGTCTTTTATAAATTCTGTGTTTTTAAGATAACTAATGACCCTTTCAGTTTCTCCTTGCGAAAAACCTTTTTTACCGAGCTTTTCTACGATTTCTTTTCTGCTCCTTGAACGATAACTGAGAAGCTTGAGCGCATAAGCCTTTGCCTTAAGGTATTCTGCCTCAGGGGAGTCGTCTGCTTTTCTGATTTTCCTACCGCGAGAACCGTTCAATCTCAGTTTTTTTCTTGTCTTTGGATGTATCTGTTTTTTCTTCTAATGACTCGCCGGTGGTTTGAACGCCTTTTACTTTGAGGGCAAAGTCATCGGCATTGGTAGCGCTCTTCAGAGCGTCTTCATAACTGATTAGTCCGTTTTTATACAGCGCAAGAAGAGACTGATCAAATGTCTGCATTCCATACTGGCTGAAGCCCTGCGCAATAATATCGTTAATAGACTTTGTCTTTTCAGGGTCTTCTACACAGCTTCTTATGGTGGCTGTTGCCACTAATACTTCAACGGCAGGCACCCTTCCTTTGCCGTCGGCGCGGGGCAGAAGCCTCATGGATATAATAGCCTTGAGAATGGATGCGAGCTGAAGCCTTACCTGTTTGTGCTGGAAAGGCGGGAAGACGGATATAATCCTGTTTATGGTTTCTGCGGCGTCTACGGTATGCAGTGTGCTTAAAACCAGATGTCCGGTCTCTGCAGCTACAAGGGCAGTCTGGATTGTCTCAAAGTCGCGCATTTCGCCGACGAGGATGACATCTGGGTCCTGTCTTAATGCCGCCCGGAGCGCCTTGTTAAATGATTCAGTATCATTGCCTGTTTCTCTCTGATTGACGATGCTTTTTTTATCTTTATGATAAAACTCAATCGGGTCTTCAATTGTCATTATATGGCATGTCCGGTTGGAATTAATATGGTCAATCATGGCGGCCAGGACAGTGCTTTTACCGCTTCCAGTGGTTCCTGTAACAATGATAAGCCCCCTCGGCTCCAGGGCTATTTTTTTTAACACGGCAGGGAGGTTGAGCTGTTCCATTTTAAGGATTTCCATTGGAATGACCCTGAAGACAATTCCTGCACTGCCCCTCTGCATAAAGCAATTGCATCTGAATCTGTTGTGATCCGGATCGCTGTAAGCTATATCAATGTCATTTCTTTTCTTAAAGACCTCTTTCTGGGCATCTGTCATCAGTGAAAAGGCAATGTCCATGGTATCCGCGGAAGTGAGTTCTTTTTCACCGGTCATGAAAGATAATTCGCCGTTTATCCTGATAATAGGAGGCGTGCCTGCTTTTATGTGGAGGTCAGATGCGCCTGCCTGAACAGCTTTTTTAAGAAGTGTGTTTATAGTATTTAAAGGCATGCTTTAAAATTAAAAAAAAATTTCATTTTGATATTTTTATTTTAGCTTATTTCTTTAAATTATACGCCTGAAACAGTTTTGATTCAATATCTTTTGCTATTTCAGGATTTGTCTTCAGGTATTCCCTTGAGTTTTCCCTGCCCTGTCCTATGCGGCTTCCGGCATATGAATACCATGCGCCGCTTTTTTCAATTATTCCCTTTTCAACGCCTAAGTCTACGAGTTCTCCTGTCTTTGAAATGCCCTCGTTGAAATATATATCAAATTCCGCCTGCTTGAAAGGCGGGGCCACCTTGTTTTTTACAACCTTTACCCTTACCCTGCTTCCTACAGACTCCTGAGCGTCTTTGATATTTTCTATCTTCCTTATGTCAAGCCTGACCGAGGAGTAAAACTTAAGCGCATTTCCGCCTGTTGTAGTCTCGGGATTTCCGAACATGACGCCTATTTTCATACGTATCTGGTTAATGAATACTACAGTCGTCTGGCTTTTTGAAATTGCCCCGGTCAGTTTTCTCAGCGCCTGGCTCATAAGCCTTGCCTGAAGACCGGGCAGGCTGTCTCCCATTTCTCCCTCAATCTCTGCCCTGGGGACGAGCGCTGCTACGGAATCTATTACAATAATGTCCAGCGCGCCGCTTCTCGTAAGCGTCTCTGTAACTTCAAGCGCCTGCTCACCTGTGTCGGGCTGGCTTACCAAAAGGTCTTTTATTTTTACCCCGAGTTTTTCTGCGTAGCTCACATCAAGGGCATGTTCGGCATCAATAAATGCGGCGGCTCCGCCTTTTTTCTGCGCCTCTGCGATTGCCGTAAGAGCAAGAGTGGTTTTTCCCGAAGACTCAGGGCCAAAGATTTCAATTACGCGTCCCCTCGGATAACCGCCTACGCCCATTGCCGTGTTTAATCCAATGGAACCGGAAGGGATAATGGATATTTCAACCGCTTCCTCAGCGCCGAGCCTCATTATTGCGCCTTTACCGAATTGTTTTTCTATCTGAGAGATTGCCACTTCAAGGGCTTTTGCCCGTTCTTTGTCTGCCATGTAGCCTCCTGTTTAAATGGATAGTAAGCGTATTCCCCGTGGTCTTGCCACGGGGTCAAGCGAGCGAATATAATAAAAATTCCTTACATTAGATTCCCTGTGGTCTTCCACAGGGAAGATCAATTTGGGATTTATTATAACTCAAATAAAATTATAAATGAATAGCGCGCGTATTCCCCGTGGTCTTGCCACGGGGTTAAGCGAGCGAATGTAATAAAAAGAAATTCCTTACATTAGATTCCCTGCGGTCTCTGCCGCAGGGAAGATCAATTCTAATATTTTAATTCTGACCCAGAAGAACCTCTGCAAGTCTTGTATATCTTGAGCCTGAAGGATGGAGTTCGCTGTTCATTAAAGACAGTGACTTAATGTCTATTGCACCGAAGCTGTCATTTTCGTGCAATTTTATTTGTTTGAGAAGATTTTCTTTGCCTGTCAAAGACCTGAACCTGCCGAGTGTAAGATGCGCCGTGAATTTTCTATCCTTCTGCTCAACCCCTATTTTTTCCATGCCGTGCTCAATATCTTTCTGAAGCCCTTTAAGAATGCCGTCTCCTTCTGCCCCGACCCATAAGACCCTTGGGGAATTTATATTCGGGAATATGCCTATACCTTTAATCTCAAGAATAAAAGCCGGATATTTTTTACAGACATCAGTCATTGAATTTATTACCTTTAGTGTATCCTTTTCATTTACGCTTCCTAAAAACTTCAGCGTAAGGTGTATGTTGTCAGGATGGACCCATCTCACATCCGCCCCGAATTTTTTAAACTTATCCTGAAGGCTGCGCAAGGCAGATTTAATTTCATGGGACAGCTCTATTGCAATAAAACACCTTATACCTTTAGATGTTTCCATAAAAACTCAATTGCAGCCATTGACGCCTGTTTTTTTATTTCTTCCCGGTCCCCTTTGAACCTGAATTCTCCGGCATAAGTCAGCTTTCCGTATGAAAGTGCAATGTACACAAGCCCCACAGGTTTGTTCTCCTTTGAATCAGGACCTGCTATGCCTGTAACTGCAAGCCCTATTTTTACATTTCTCAATTTTTTTACAGCCCTTGCCATTGCCTTTGCAGTTTCAGGGCTGACTGTACTGTATTTACTGATAAGTTTTTCAGAGAGGCCCAACAGCCTGACCTTTGATTCAGGCGAATAGCATATCACAGCGCTGTCAAAGTATGCAGAGCTTCCCGGCGCATTGGTAATCATATGCGAGAGCAGTCCGCCGGTGCAGGATTCGGCAATGGCGAGGGTGAGGTTTTTCTCAGCCAAAAGCTTCCCGATTTTTTGTTCAAGGGATTTCATTTCGCTTTTTTGTCATTGCGAGTCCCGATTTATCGGGGCGTGGCAATCTCATTTCAAATCGTTCAAGTTTGTTTAAATTGTTTAATTGAATTTAACGGCTTAAACAATATTAAACCATTTTAGACAATATCATGTATATCTGCAGACAAATGTTTGCATAAACCCCTGCCAAAACATCGTCCAGCATAATCCCCAAACCTCCGGGGATTGTAATTTCCAATCTCCTTATCGGAGGCGGTTTCAGTATGTCAAAAAACCTGAACAGAAAAAACGCCGCTGCAAGAAAAGCTGTTTCTTTTGGAACAAAAAGGACAGACACAAAGTAACCGCAGAGTTCATCAATGATTATGTGCGTGTTGTCTTTGCCGAGGATCTTTTCCGCATTATCCGAACATATCACACCTAAAATGAAAAGGAGTATAGAGGTTAAAAGAAGCCATAGATCGCCGGGTTTTAAAAAAATAATCGCCAGAAAGCCTGCTGCAGAGCCCCATGTACCCGGGGCAACAGGCAGATAGCCGATGAAGCCGAGGGTGGCGATTGATTTATAGAGCTTGTCAAATTTCATGAGTATTAGTAAATGTATTTAGCATAAGGCACAGCAGCCTGAAAAAGCTTTAGGGCAGCACATTTGAGGTCATGCTGCCTTTTAGTAAATTGCTCTATTAAAAAAACTATAAAATTTGCAGCATGACATATAATAATCGTTGCTGCTTTCTAAAGATTTTGAAGGCTGCTGTGCCTTATGCTAAATACTAAGTGCATTTTTTTCAATCCTCTTTAACAATCTTATACGAATGCGTTATCTTTGCCGCCTTGCCGAGCGTTGCGCCGACAGAACAGTATTTCTCAAGTGAAAGTTCAACCGCGCGTTTTACCGCGTCTTCGGAAATGTCTTTGCCTGTAACAACATATTCAATATGCAGGTCAGTGTAATAATGCGGGTCAGTCTCAGCTTTTTCGCCCTTTACATAAATCTCAAATTTCCTTACATCCTGTTTTTTCTTTCTTAAGATTGAGATGACATCCATCCCCGAACAGCCGCCGAATGCCATCAGAAGAAGCTCCATGGGTCTTGAACCGGTATTATTCCCTCCGACATTTTGCGTGCTGTCCATAACTACCGCATGTCCTGAATCTGCAGTGGCAACAAATTGCATCCCGTCAACAAGGGTAACTTTTGCATTTGCCATTTTTCTGTCTCCTTGCAAAAAATAATTCAAACTCTAAAGAATATACCATTTTTTGTATTGTTTGTTTCAATAAAGCCTTAAAGTTTTTCCCCACCTAAATCTTCAGTAATAAGTTTGAATTGCTCTATCGCTGATTCAAGGTCTTCAACAATTTCGCAGGCGATGATGTCGGGTTCGGGTAGATTTTCGGAATCTTCAAGGCTTTTGTCTTTGAGCCAGAAGATGTCGAGGCTTGCTTTGTCACGGTTTATTAGTTCTTCGTAATCAAATGCACGCCAGCGTCCATCAGGATTTTTCTCTGACCACTAATCTTAACCTCTTAACTCCTCTAAAATCTTCTCTAATGCTGTAAGCGGGTCGGCTTGTGCCAGGACCGCTCTTCCTATGACGATGTAATCAGCGCCGAGGTTTAGCGCCTCCTTTGGAGTCATAGTCCGTTTCTGGTCGTCCATAGGCGCCCACGAGGGTCTGATTCCCGGAGTGACGATTAAAAATCCTTTTCCGCAGTGCGACCGTATTGACTCAATATCTTCAGGGGATGCAACAACACCATCAAGCCCTGCCTTGAGCGCAAGCCCTGCAAGGTGTTTAACCTGCGTTTTCATCCTTTGCCCTATCCCGAGTTCGTCTGTCAGCGTTTTCTGGTCAATGCTTGTGAGAATTGTTACGCCGAGTAGTCTTGGTTGTGGAATATTGTGTTTAAGGGACATTTTTGTAAGTGTGTCTGCTGTCTGCTTCATCATCTCAAGCCCTCCGAGAGTATGAACATTGAACATGAAGACCCCGAGCCTTGATACCACTGACGCAGTTTTTGATACCGTGTTTGGAATATCGTGATATTTCAGGTCAAGAAAGACCTTTTTCCCTATTGAATTAATTTCTTCAATTATTTTGGGACCGACTGCTGTAAAAAGCTCGGAGCCTACCTTAAAAATATCAATGTGGTCTTTGAATTTGTTGACGATGCTCATGGCATCATCAAAATCCGATACATCAAGGGCAAGGATGATTCGTTCACTGTTCACTGTTCACCGTTCACTGTTATATTTTTGGCAGCGTTATCCCCTTCTGCGCCTGATATTTCCCGGCCTTGTCTTTATATGAAACCCTGCACATCTCCTCTGCGCCTAAAAAAATAACCTGCGCAATGCCTTCGTTTGCATATATTTTTGCAGGCAGGGGGGTTGTGTTTGAGATTTCAATAGTGACATGGCCTTCCCATTCAGGCTCAAGCGGCGTTACATTGACAACAATGCCGCACCGTGCATAAGTGGATTTGCCAAGGCAGATGACTATAACATCCCGCGGGATGTGGAAGTATTCAACGGATGTAGCAAGCACAAAGGAATTAGGAGGGATAATGCAGACGTTCCCTTTAAAATCAATAAGGCTGTTTGGGTCAAATTTCTTCGGGTCAATTATTGCTGAATTTACATTAGTGAAAATCTTGAACTTATCGGTTATCCGCATGTCATAACCATAGGCGCTTATGCCGTAGGAGATTACGCCTTCACGCACCTGATTTTCCGCAAAGGGCGTTATCATCCCCTTTTCAGCCATCTCTTTAACCCAGCGGTCGTTTTTTACCATAAGTTTCTCCGGAAGGTCTAAAAGATTAACATAAAGTTTTGACTATTTACAAACAGTTGACAAAGTCAAAAACTATAGTCAAAAAATTATAATAGAAAAAGTAAATATTTTAATATAAAATAAATGGATAGCGAGCGTATTCCCCGTGGTCTTGCTACGGGGTCAAGCGAGCGAATATGATAAAGAAATTCCTTACATTAGATTCCCTGTGGTCTCGCCACAGGGAAGATCAATAATAATTACCGAGAGGGAGGTGTTTAAAATGGGTATCGCTGCAGTAAGGAAAATAAATCCGGAAGATTACATCCTTTCCGTGCTTTCTCCTGAGGACAGGCTTGATGCGGCATTTAAAGTGGCTGCAGAAGCATTTAGAAAGACTAAGCTGACAATGAAAGACATTGATAATGCAGTTAAGACGGTAAGGAGAAAAACCTACGGGAAAAAGAAATAAAATAGTTATTGATACCGGTTACCGTTTGACCTTCAGATATTAACGCCACAAAAATTTTTAGAAATTGTTTAAACGAACCAAATAAGCAATACCCCAATCCACTCCTTGCACAAACCCATTATAAAAAATTCTTATAGTACCTATAAGATATAATGAATTTTATGCTGCGGTAAATCTTTTTAATAATGATCTCGGTCTTAACGCAGACCTTGTTACGGCAATGAGTGAAGACCTTGTTGTAACTGATACTGATAATTATAGTCAGGGCAATAACATTCAGGCAGATTGTCTGATAGTCCTTACTTCAAGCAATCATCTTCATCTTCAGGCAGGCTCGCCGTGCATTGACAAGGGTGTGAATACTGCTCCATCACTGCCGGTTACAGATTGTGACGGGGAGGCGAGGATAATCAACAGTGCAGCGGACATTGGCGCTGATGAGTATCCGGAACAATGCACAGATAATGATGGAGACGGATATGCAGCAGAAGGCGGTACTTGCGGTCCTGTGGATTGTGACGACAGTAATCCTAATGTCTTCCCCGGCGCTGTGGAAGGGCCGTTTGGCGACCCTGCATGCAGTGATTTAATTGACAATGACTGCGATGGGGCAATAGATTCTGCTGACAGTAATTGTCAGGCAGTTGACCTTATTGAAATATCTGTAACCAATCCGCCTACAACTGCTGCAGCCGGGAGCAGTTTTAAACTTAGTGATACAGTTAAGAATCAGGGGAATATAGCCTCAGGCGTATCTACAACGCGCTATTACCTTTCCACTAACAAGTACATAAGCGCTAAAGATAGACGCCTGACCGGCAGCAGGGCGGTGCCTGTACTGAACCCGGGCGAAACCTCGCGCGGTATAAGAAGTGTAACTGTGACTATTCCGGCAAATATGCCTCAAGAGACATATTACCTCCTTGCCTGCGCGGATGACACAAATGCAGTGATTGAAAGCAACGAGAGGAATAACTGTAAGGCATCTGGCACAACTGTGCAGGTTACACCATAACTTAATAAATTATTCAAGGGAGACCATTTTTGACAAGGGAATGGTTTCCTTTTTTTTGCTTCGGCTTTGCCGATAAAGCGTAATACCCCAAACATTCTTTCAAACACCTTCAAAATTCAGGCGGCAGATTTTTCCTGTTTTACTTTTTCATGGAGCCAGATTTTTATCAGGGCGCTCCTGTCAACTCCTATCTTTTTGCGCACATCGTCAATCTCTTTGACAAGAGATTCTGCAATATCCAGCGTGATGCGCACTTTTTTGCCGTGACGGACCACTACAGCCTTAGACATATCTAAAAGGTCATGAATGTCCTCTCCGGCATCAAAACGCCTGTCAAATTCTCTTGTGCTTTTAGCCGGTTTTTTCTTTGTCATTGCTTTTAGCATCAATCTATTCTCTATTTCAGCTTCTCCATGAGCATCTCTTTAATATGCACGGCGATTTTTCTTTGACTTAAAGGCAGAAACTTCCCGAGGTCTAATTTCAGTATCTTCTGGTCAAAGACGCTTATCTTGCTAAAAACATCTTCACGCGTAACTTTTTCCTTGTAGAAGGACATCTTCTTGTCAGTCATTATCCAGTCAATTTCTGTTCCCTTTGAGAGAAGATACCAGATGTCAAACAGGTCCCTGCCTTTTGCCCTGTGCATCAATGCCCTGATTTTTTCCGCGAGGACTTCTTCCCATGAAAGACATTTTATAACAGGGTACGGGCTGACAGGAAACAATGTCTCAAGAACGATGTCTTTCTCTGTTAGCGGTTTTTCCCTTAAAGAAAACTCCAGATGGATATTGAGCGGGAATTTCATTTCATCAGTCTTATATTTCAAAAAACCTGTGAGGCTGTTGATGTTGGTTTTGACCTGACGGAGTTCTGCGGCGGGCACGATGAGGTTTATCCCTCTGATAACTCTGGCGAGAATTTTTTTTAACTCATCAGGAGTTCTCAGAGAGGTAAAGTCCAGGTCTTCAGAAAACCTGAATGAATTAAGAAGCAGTCTGAGGGCTGTGCCGCCTTTGAAATATATCTTAGAGCTCTCTTTCTGCTCATAAAGCTCTGACAGAAAGAGAATTTGCAGATATTCCCTGATAACAGAGAATTCATCAATGGCAAATTTCTGCGCCAACTCCCTGATTTGTTCTTTACTGAGCATATTTTTAACAGATGCTTAGTGATTTAAAGTAATTCCTAAATATCCTGCTCTCAATTTTCTCAGACAGTTTTTTAAATCTCTTTTTATCAATATTATTCAGTACCCATTCTTCGGGATGTATTACTATCCTTCCGTAACCGGCAAAAAAAATAGTGTCAATAAGCGCTTTCTCAGGCGTTGAGATAATAAAGCCTTGTTCTCTGATATAGTCGGAATAATACTTCTGATTCAGATGCGAATAAGTGAATTCCCTGTTCCCGGCATGAATCTTCTTTGCCCTTTTGGGTGTGACAGAGGTTATGGTCTGAGGCGCCTGCAGCAAGATGCCGTAGAACGCTAACGCCGATTCCAAAGAGATGTATGAAGGCTTGTAGAGAAAGTTTGCCGTCTCAAAGTCATCGGGTTTACTGTCCTTTAAGCAGTAAACCCCTTTGGTTATTCTTTTCAGAATACCGTCCGATGTCAGTCTGTTTGCCTGTACATAGGCGGTGTTGTCGCTCTCAATCCGCAGGAGTTTTTTCAGGTCATTCAAACTGAATATATCCCTTTTGGATTTTTGCAATGTCAGCAGGGACTCTATCTTTTTCATAGATTATCCTTATAAGCAATATCCTTATTAATATTGTAAAGAATAATGGATATATAGTCAAGTATGGAGCCAGATTTTTATCAGGGCGCTTCTGTCAGCCCTTATCAGTTAATTTTATACCCAGCAAAAAGAAATTAATTTGACACTAAACTTTACACTGTGGTAAAGTTTAAAGCCTTCTAAACTCATCACTGCAACAATAATGATACAAGTATTTACCCTGCGTATCATGGAGGTTTGGTGCTGCCTATGGCTCGTGGAGAAGTATTGTTGGATGTAGAAAAAAAATTAAATGCACTTCTTAATAAGCATATTGCAGAAGAAGGAAACATTATCTCCATACTCCAGGATATAGAAGCGTCGCTCGGCTATATTTCTGAGGATGCGGTAAACTGGGTTTCAAAGAAACTTCAAATCCCTGCAAGCAGGTTCTTCGGCGTTGTAACTTTTTATGCGCAGTTTCATCTAACGCCGAGGGGCAAAAACATCATAACAGCCTGCTGCGGCACGGCCTGCCACGTGAAAGGCTCTGAGAGGCTTCTGAACGGAGTGAGAAGGGAGCTTAGCTTGTCAGATGACGAGGACACCACAAAGGACAAAGAAATCACAGTGGAAAAGGTTAACTGTGTCGGCGCCTGCAGTATTGCGCCTGTATTTATAATCAATAAAAAAGTTTACGGCAAATCATCTGCGGACAAGCTGATTAAAGAGATAAAGACGCTGAAAGGCGTCAAAGGTGAAGATGAGTAACACCATTATAAAGGTGTGTATGGGAACTGGCGGCATTGCCGCCGGAGGCGCTGAGGTGCTGGATGCCTTTAACAAGGAGATTAAAGCGGCAGGCATAGACGCCGTGGTGCAGAAAAACTGTTCCATGCACAAAGTCGGCTGCCGCGGACTCTGCGCAAAGGACGTGCTGGTAGATGTGATTATCAATGATGAAAAAGTAACGTATCAATTTATAAAGCCTGACATGGTTCTGAGGATTGTCACAGAGCACATAATTGGTAAAACCGCTGTTCAGGACTGGGTTGCAGGTGAGGATTATCATAATTTCCATAAAAAGCAGTTTAAGGTTGTGCTTGCTGACTGCGGCAGCATAGACCCCGAGGATATTGACGCATACACGGCAGTCCGCGGTTATGAAGCGGCAAAAAAAGTTTTAACTGCAATGACGCCTGAAGAGGCGATAGGCATTATTAAGGATTCAGGATTGAGGGGCAGGGGCGGAGCGGGTTTTCCGACAGGGCAGAAATGGGAGATATGCAGAAAGAACCAGTCCGCTCAAAAATATATTATCTGTAATGCGGATGAGGGCGACCCCGGCGCATTCATGGACCGGTCTGTTATTGAAGGCAATCCCCATGCGGTCATTGAAGGCATGGTTATCGGAGCCTATGCGATTGGCGCTGACAAGGGCTATGTTTACATAAGGGCAGAATATCCTCTTGCAGTTGAAAGGCTGAAACTGGCGCTATCTCATGCAAAGAAAAAAGGCTTTTTAGGCAAAAATATAATGGGCACGAAATTCAGTTTTGATATAAAGGTAAAGCTCGGCGCCGGCGCATTTGTATGCGGAGAAGAAACAGCGCTGATTGCGTCTATTGAGGGACAGCGCGGCATGCCGAGGGCCAAGCCGCCGTTCCCCGTATATCAGGGGCTCTGGGAAAAACCGACGGTAATCAACAATGTGGAGACATTTGCCAATGTCCCTGTCATTATTAGAAACGGCGCCAAGTGGTTTGCCTCTTACGGCACTGAGAAATCCAAGGGCACAAAGGTCTTTGCATTGACAGGGAAGATTAAGAATTCAGGTTTGATAGAAGTTCCGATGGGCATTCCGCTAAGGGAAATTATTTATGACATAGGCGGAGGCATAGAGGGCGATAAGGCATTCAAGGCAGTGCAGACAGGGGGGCCTTCCGGCGGCTGCATACCGGCATCACTGCTGGATACGCCGGTGGATTATGAATCCCTTGCCAGGGTCGGCTCTATTGTCGGCTCCGGGGGAATGGTGGTCCTTGATGAGACAGACTGCATGGTCAATGTCGCGAAATTCTTTCTTGAATTTACGCAGGCTGAGTCGTGCGGGAAATGCGTGCCGTGCAGGATAGGGACCAAGAGGCTTCTTGAGATTTTAACGAGGATTACAAAAGGCGAGGGCAGGGAGGGCGATATTGCAGTTCTTGAACAACTGAGCCGGGATGTAAAATCAGCATCCCTCTGCGGTCTCGGACAAACTGCGCCCAATCCCATTCTCAGCACTCTAAATTACTTTAAAGATGAATATATAACTCATATAAAAGACAAGAAATGTCCGGCAGGCGTCTGCAAAGACCTGCTGACGTATTCTGTCCTGGCAGAGTTCTGCAAAGGCTGCGGCGCATGCCTCAGGGTCTGCCCGGCAGGCGCAGTGACCGGTGAGAAGAAGAAACTGCATACAATAAATGCTGATATATGCATAAAATGCGGTGCATGCTTTGATGTATGCAAGTTTAAGGCAGTGCAAAAAGAATAAATAGGGTTAGAGGATTCAAGGATTCGAGGGTGCGAGTAAACTATAAAATTCGTTATAAGTTATTAGTTATTAGGATAACGAATAACTTAGAGCTAAAAATCACTTGAATCCTTGACCGCTTGACCCCTTGAACCCTTTGAAAGGTTTAATTATGGTAACTTTAACGATAGACGGCAGAAAGGTGACGGTTCCGGCAGGGACTAATATCCTTTCTGCGGCAAAAAAAATTGATATTTCCATCCCGGCGCTCTGTCATCATCCCAAGCTGACGGCCTTCGGGGGGTGCAGGCTTTGCCTTGTGGAGATTAAAGGCATGGCAAGACCTGTAACGTCATGCACTACCCCTGTAAGCGAGGGCATGGAGGTGACTACAACAAGCCCCAATCTTGAGGGATTGAGAAAGACTATTCTTGAGTTAATCCTCTCAGACCACCCCAATGACTGTATGGTATGCGAAAAGGCAGGGGACTGCATGCTTCAGGAGCTTGCTTATTTTTACGGTATCAGGGAAAACAGGTTTGAAGGGGAAAGAAGAATCTACAAAAAGAGAGACGGCAACCCCTTTATTGAAAGAGACCTTGAGAAGTGCATAATGTGCGGCAGGTGTGTGAAGGCTTGCGATGAGATTGAGGGGGTTGCAGCCATAGATTTTGGATACAGGGGATTCAGTTCAAAGATATGCACGCCTTTTGAGAAAGACCTTATGTGCGAGTTCTGCGGGCAGTGTGTTGCAGTTTGCCCGACCGGAGCGCTGACAGGCAAGATGTGGGAACTTAAGGGAAGGCAGAAGGACATAAAAGAGATTGATACAACCTGTCCGTACTGCGGGTGCGGATGCAGTCTGACGCTTCACGTCAGGAAGAATGAGATTGTGCGGATTACATCAAGGGAAGACACTATAAATGAAGGATGGCTGTGCTCCAAGGGAAGGTTCGGGTATCAGTTTGTGGGAAGCGGTGACAGGCTCACAAAACCGCTTATCAGAATAAAGGATAAAAAAGAGGGTTCAAGGATTCAAGGATTCAAGGATTCAAGTGAAAAACTCGACCCCTCAACCCCTCGACCCCTCGACCCCTTTTCAAGTTTCAGAGAGGCTTCCTGGGATGAGGCGCTTGATTATATTGCAGAAAAATTAAAGGCAGTAAAAGAAAAGCACGGTCCTGATGCAATAGGAGGGCTTTCATCTGCAAGATGCACAAATGAAGAGAACTATCTGTTCCAGAAATTTATCAGGGCAGGCCTCAGCACGAACAATGTAGACCACTGCGCAAGGTATTGACACAGCGCAACGGTGGCCGGTCTGGCTACAGTCTTCGGCTCAGGAGCTATGACAAACTCCATTCCTGAGATTGAAAACAATGATGTTATTTTTATAATCGGCTCTAATACTACTGAAACCCATCCTATTATCGGGCTTAAGATGAAAAAGGCAGTGAGAAACGGCGCAAAGATTATTGTCGCCGACCCGAGGAGGATTGATATTGTAAGGTTTGCAGATGTATGGATTCAGCATAAATCAGGCACAGATGTAGTGCTGCTGAATTCTATGATGCATGTGCTTCTTAAAGAGGGACTGATTGACAGGGTGTTTATACTCGTTCGTACAGAGGGATTTAGTGAATTTAAAGAAAGCCTCAGCAAATATACGCCTGAATATGCCGAAAAGATTACAGGAGTTCCAAAGCAAAAAATAATTGACGCCGCATTGCTGTACGGCAGGGCGCAGTATCCTGCCATATATTACACTATGGGCGTAACACAGCATTCACACGGCACTGAGAATGTCTATGCAATTGCAAATCTGGCCCTTATGACAGGAAATCTCGGCATGGAAAGCACCGGCGTCAACCCACTCAGGGGGCAGAATAATGTACAGGGAGCTACGGACATGGGGTGCATTCCTAATCTCTATACAGGCTATCAGAGGGTTGATATGCCGGCCGTCAGGACCAAGTTTGAAGAGGCCTGGAACGCAAAGCTTTCAGACAAGCCCGGAATGACTGCGACGGAAATGACCGGTGCTGCGCTTGACGGAAGACTGAAGGCGTTTTATGTTATGGGTGAAAATCCTGTGATGAGCGACCCTGATATGAATCATACGGTAAAGGCATTAAAGAATCTTGACTTCCTTGTTGTTCAGGATATATTTATGACAGAGACGGCGGCGCTTGCAGATGTGGTATTGCCTGCGGCGAGTTTTGCGGAAAAAGAAGGGACTTTTACCAATACTGAAAGAAGGGTGCAAAGGGTAAGGAAGGCATTAAATCCTCCCGGAGAGGCCAGAGAGGATTTATGGATAATTTCAGAGTTAAGCAGAAGGCTTGACTTTGTTATGAAGTATAATTTCGTGGAAGAAGTCTTTCAGGAAATCGGAAACGTCTGGCAGACTGTCAAAGGCATTACTTACGGAAGGATTGATAAACACGGAATTCAATGGCCCTGCCCCACGCTGGACCATCCCGGGACTCCGTATCTTTTTAAAGGAGGCTTCCCAAAGGGAAAAGCGGTGTTTACTGTGGTAGAATACAGGCGTTCACAGGAACTTCCTGACGAAGAGTATCCGTTTCTGCTTTCTACGGGAAGGCAGCTTTTTCATTATCACACCGGTTCAATGACGAGAAGGGTAGATGCATTAAATGCTGTTGCCCCTGAGGCATATGTTGAACTGAACCCTGAGGATGCCGGCAGGCTCGGCATTACCGAAGGGCAGGCGGTAAAGGTATCTTCAAGGAGGGGGGAGATAGAAATCAAGGTGCAGATTTCAGAAAAACCTGTAAAGGGAATGGTGTTTATACCATTCCACTACAGGGAGGCAGCAGCCAATGTCCTTACAAATACCGCCCTTGACCCTGTGTGTAAGATACCTGAGCTGAAGGTATGTGCGGTGAAGATAGAAAAGTTAAGAGTTAAAAGTTAAGAGTTAAGAATTTCCTTAATTTCGTCATTCCGCCCCGATGTATCGGGAATGCGGAATCCAGAAAGTTGTTTCCTGGATTCCCGCTTTCGCGGGAATGATAACATATTATGCAGAGGGGGTATTATGATTAAGCCGGCGATATTAAAACAGCAGGTCCTGCTTGAAGACATTGATGAGGCAGGGCTTGAAAGCATTGCGAAGATAGTAAAAAAGCTGTCTTTTAAAAAAGGCGAATATCTTTTTAAGGAAAAGGAAGAGACAAAAGGGCTCTATCTCATACATTCCGGGAAAGTAGAAATTTCCAAGGTCACTCCTGACGAATGGAAACAGACACTTGCCATTCTGGGGACAGGCCATTTTTTAGGAGAGCTGTCAATACTTGAAAAAAGACGGCATGAGGCAAATGCAGTCGCGCTTGAAAATACGGAGATATTTCTGATACCAAAAGAAGATTTTGAAAAAATGGAGAAGGAGAATCTTGTCCTTGCCGTAAAGATAACGAAGAAGATGCTTTTAATCATATGCAAAAATTTAAGGCGCATGAACGAGAAGTTTTTAGGTATGCTGATAAGCTACTAAAGAACATTGTTCAAAGAGTTTAAATGGTTCAAATGGTTCAAGATGGTTTAATTTTGAACAACATTGAACCATATTAAACTCTTTGAACAAACTTGAACAAACTTGAACAAGTTTAAACTAAATAATTGAAGAGGAGGATTTTAAACAATGCCGATTGATCCAACCAAGCACGCAGACTGGGAGATTGCAGAAGCCGCTGAAGCGCACATGAAGACTGTTTATCAGTTAGGAGAGGAACTTGGTCTTGAAAAGGAAGAACTTTTGCCGCACGGGCATTATGTGGCAAAGCTTGACTTTAATAAGATACTGAAACGTCTTGCCGGCAGACCGGACGGAAAATACATTGATGTTACCGCTATTACACCGACCCCTCTGGGAGAAGGCAAGTCAACAACAACAATCGGATTGACTCAGGGGCTTGGCAAGCGTAAAAAGAATGTTATAGCAGCCATCCGGCAGCCATCCGGCGGACCGACGATGAACATTAAGGGTTCTGCCGCAGGCGGCGGATTGTCGCAGTGCATTCCTCTGACCCCGTTTTCATTAGGGCTTACCGGCGACATCAATGCAATCATGAATGCTCACAATCTTGCAATGGTTGCGCTTACGTCCCGCATACAGCACGAATTCAACTACACTGACGAACAGCTTGCGAAGCGCAAATTAAAGAGGCTCAACATTGACCCGCGCAATATTGAGATGAAATGGATAATGGATTTCTGTGCGCAGGCGTTAAGAGAGATAACAATAGGATTAGGCGGCAAAAACGACGGCTTTATGATGAATTCCGGATTTGCAATAGCGGTTTCATCAGAGGTTATGGCTATCCTTGCTGTCGCAAAAGATTTAAAGGACATGAGAGAGAGAATGGGGAGGATTGTTGTGGCCTATGACAAGAGCGGCAAGCCCGTTACAACAGAAGACCTTAATGTCGCAGGCGCAATGACTGCCTGGATGGTGGAGGCGCTCAATCCCAATCTCATGCAGACGATTGAGGGACAGCCGGTCCTTGTACATGCAGGTCCTTTTGCCAATATTGCAATCGGGCAGTCGTCTATTATTGCAGACAGGATCGGACTTAAGCTTGCTGATTATAATGTGACGGAGTCCGGGTTTGCGGCAGACATCGGTTTTGAGAAATTCTGGAATCTAAAATGCAGGTTCTCAGGACTGAAGCCTAATGCAGCGGTTCTCGTTGCTACAATCAGGGCCTTAAAATGCCACGGCGGCGCTCCGATTCCTGTGCCGGGAAGGCCGATACCTGAAGAATACAAGGGTGAAAATGTCGGCTGGGTGGAAAAGGGCTGTGTAAATCTTATTCATCTGGTGAATGTCGTTAAGAAGGCAGGCATTAATCCTGTTGTCTGCATAAACGCTTTTTATACAGACACCGACAATGAGATAAAGGCTGTCCGCAGGATTGCAGAGACGGCAGGCGCAAGAGTTGCGCTCTCAAAACACTGGCAGTTTGGCGGTGAAGGGGCCCTTGAACTTGCGGATGCGGTTGTTGATGCGTGCAATGAACCGAACAACTTCAAGTTTCTTTATGAACTTTCCACACCATTACGCAAGCGCATTGAATTAATTGCAACAGAAGTTTACGGAGCAGACGGCGTGGAATATGCTCCTGATGCGTTTGTAAAGGCAAAGAAGATGGAGGAAGACCCCGAGACTTCAAAACTCGGAACATGCATGGTCAAGACCCATCTGAGTTTAACCGACAATCCTAATTTAAAAGGCGTGCCAAAAGGGTGGAAGCTTCTCATCCGTGACATTCTCACTTACAAAGGCGCGGGCTTTGTTGTTCCGGTTGCAGGCGCAATTAAGTTGATGCCGGGAACAGCATCAGACCCTGCATACCGCAGAGTTGACGTGGATGTAAATACAGGCAAGGTTAAAGGGCTGTTTTAGAAAGACTCAGGTGGAGGCTTTTTTTGGGACCGATAACAGGCAATCTTCCCAATATTTTGACAATAATCCGGATATTGTTACTGCCTTTTTTTGCGGCGACTTTAATTTACGGTTACTATGAATACAGCCTTATTCTTTTTCTGTCGGCCGGAATTACCGACATACTTGACGGGCTTTTGGCAAGGGCGAAAAAACAGATAACGGCATTGGGAGGCATACTGGATCCGGTTGCGGATAAGTTCCTGCTTATAACGTCTTTTATTTTGATGAGCGTTTACGGCTGGATACCGAAGTGGCTTACAATTACGGTTATAAGCAGGGATCTGATTGTGGTGACGGGCTGGCTGATTTTTTATTTTGTCACACATACCGTAAGGGTTGAGCCGAGCCTTGTGGGAAAGGCTGCAAACCTCTGCCAGTTTTTCCTGATAGGGTTTGCGCTGTTATTAATTAATATAAAGGGGAACGCCGAAATGCCTGTATTTTTTATGGTTGCAGTTGCATTTCTTACGGCAGCCTCTGGCATACATTATATTTACAGGGGATTGAAGATTTCCAACAATGCGATGGTTAAGAGCGGTTAAATGGATAGTGAGCGTATTCCCTGTGGTCTTGCCGCAGGGAAGATCAATAAATGAGCCTTGTAATTAGTCATATCACAGAAGGAAGCATTGCCCATGAGGCCGGACTTAAAAAGGACGACATTATTCTGTCTGTCAACGGCGCGCAGGTCAAGGACCTTATTGATTACATGTACTATTCAAAGGACGGGACGCTGGATTTGAAAGTCCAGAGGGGGGATAAGACTCATCTGGTTAAGATAAAAAAGAAGCAAAAGACAGACCCGGGTTTTGAACTGAAACCGTTCATGCCGAAGTCCTGCAGGAATAAATGTTTATTCTGTTTTGTTGACCAGATGCCCAAGGGTATGAGGAAATCGCTTTATCTGAAGGATGACGATTACAGGATGTCTTTCCTGTATGGGAATTATATAACGCTGACAAATCTTCCGCCTGCCGATAAAAAACGCATCTTTGAGCAGAGACTCAGTCCTATTTATGTCTCTGTTCATACCACAAACAATGACCTGCGCAGAAAAATATTAGGCAATCCCAAGGCGCCGGATATCCTGGCCGAGATTCAGGATTTTGTAAACAATAAAATAAGGCTGCACGCACAGATTGTAATAATTCCCGGGGTTAATGACGGTGAGGAACTTTCAAAGACCATCAAGGACCTGTATAAGTTTTACCCTTATATTGCATCAATCGCAGTTGTTCCTGTGGGATTGACGAAATACAGAAAGACACATGTAAAATCTGTTGAAAAGGCCGAGGCTGAAAAAATAATAGAGATGATCAGGCAATTCAGCAAGAGGTTTAAAAAACGCCACGGAGACCCCGTAATATATGCGGCGGATGAGTTATACATAAAGGCAGACATGCCATTTCCTCCTATCGGAGAATACGGCGACTTTCCTCAGATTGAAAACGGCGTCGGACTGGCGCCGTCATTTTTAAATTCCATGAAGAAATTAAAAATCCCTAAAAAGATGGAGCCGCGAAAAGTGTTTGCAATTACGGGCGCTGCTTTTGCGCCGTATCTTGAAGAGGCAGCTCAGAAATTCAGCGCCATAGACGGACTCTCCCTTGAGATTCTAAAGATAGAAAATAAGTTTTTTGGTCAGACAATCACTGTGGCGGGACTGCTTACAGGCAAGGATATACTGAAGACGCTGATCGGGAAGGTAAAAGGCGATTGTCTGTTAATTCCCAATGTTTTGCTTAAAGACGGCGCCGGCATATTTCTGGACAATCTGACGCTGAAGGACCTTGAGGAAAATCTGCAGATTAGGGTCAAGGCGATTGAGTCTACCCCTGAAGGATTATTAAAAGGGATAACCGATGGATGTAAGTGGGAAAACTAAAATACTTGGATTGTTAGGCTTTCCTGTAGAGCACACACTGTCGCCGGCAATGCATAATGCCGCATTCAAGGTAATGAAACTTGATATGTGCTATCTGCCGTTTAAAGTTCTTCCCGAGGAACTTCCGCAGGCTGTCAAGGCAGTAAGAGTGCTTAATCTTACCGGCGTAAATGTCACTGTGCCGCATAAGGAAAAGGTTGTATCCTTGCTTGATGAGGTTGATAAAGAAGCGCTGTTCATCAGCGCAGTAAATACAATCGTCAATAAAGACGGAAAACTTATCGGATATAACACAGACGGCAGGGGATTTATGAAGTCATTATCTGAGGCGGGAATATATGTCCGCGGAAAGAAAATTCTGATAATTGGCGCAGGCGGCGCATCGCGCGCAATCAGCTATTATCTCAGTGAGAAAGCAGGAAAATTATTTTTGTTTGATATAGATAAGAAAAAAGCGGAGAAGCTTGTGAGGGATTTAAGAAAAATCCGCAAAAACATTTTTTTCTTCAGCTATCAGCCATCAGCTATCAGCCATCAGCTTGATGAGTTTGACATAATAATTAACGCAACGCCGCTCGGTTTTAAAAAGGGCGACCCGATGCCTATCAATTTAAGCAACCTCAACAAAAAGCATATTGTCTGTGACTTAGTCTATAAAAAAACAGTATTTCTTGGAAAAGCCTCTCAAAAAGGATGTAAAACTCTTAACGGACTCGGCATGCTCCTGTGGCAGGGCGTGTTTGCATTTGAATTATGGACAGGGAAAAAACCGCCTGTTGAAGTAATGAGAAAGGCGCTGGAATCAGGACTCGCAAAAGCCGGATAGGGGAAGATATCTCCCCTCCCTTGTCGGAGCGACCCTGCGCGGAGACCCGTTTCGGGACGGTCACTGGCTAGTAGAGGAGGGGATGAAGGGGAGGGTGTATTTTTATACTCCCTTTGTGTTCCCGGCACTTCGGGATTGTGTTAATTCCCGCGAAAACCTGCCTGCCGGACAGGCGGGAATTCAGAAGTTATGCTACTGGATTTATATCAATCCAACTATAAAAAATTCTTATAGCATCTATAAAATTTATTAAATTTTCTTGACAGGGTTTGTAACTTTGTGTAAATGTTAAATTGTATAATAATTTTCCAGATAAAGCCAAATCCTGAGTAATCGGGAGGCGGAAAGCACCAGATACCGGAGAACCGGCATGGCTGAGCTGCCAAGGAAAAACCTTTGGCATGCTCAGCTTTTTTGTTTTTTGAGGAGATTTTTAAAGTCTTTGTCATTCCGTGCTTGACACGGAATCCAGAAGATTTTCAGGATAAAAATTCCAATATAAGAGCAACCATTAGGATGGTTATGAATATATATAAAGATTGCAGGGGATAAGGGGATTTGGAAAGATGAAAAGCAAGAAAATAACCCCTTTTTTTCTTTACTGCAAATTATTAAATTTTTCTACGGTAAGTCCAGCTTGATTTATCAGTTTGCGGAGCAGTCCGGGACCGAGTTCTTTATGCTGAGGAATGGATAATGTCCACTGATAGCCGGGTTTTGTCATCATTACATAGGAGCCTTTTTGCCGGACAGCAGTCCAGCTTGCTTCCTGGAATTTTCGGACTGCTTCTGCACCTGAGCAGAGTTTTAAATTTTTTTTACTCATCAAACAGCAACTTCAATAAGACGGGAAGAATCAATGACTTGTTTAGATTCCATTACCTCAAACCAACCCTCAATAGCTTCTTTGATATTGGCAATGGCTTCTTCATAAGTTTTCCCCTGAGAAAGACACCCCGGAAGCGCCGGCACTTCGGCTACATAATAACCTGCTTCATCTTGTTCAATTATCGCGTGCAATTTTATAAAATCTCCTATTTTAGAAAACTATTTACTCAACTTTACCATATAAATAATTTTTCTGTCAAAAATATAGAGAGAAGATGAAGAAAGGGTTTATAAAGATGAAAAGAAAAAATGGAATCGTTATATTTATTTGTTTTGGAGAGGGCTAAGTGAAGAATGAAGACCTGACCCCATCCAAATTTAAAAACCAGAGAAATCAATTTGACAAGGAGACAGATTATGAAAAAAACTGTTTACAGCTTATTCTTATTAATCATTTTTATGACAGCTTTGTATGCAAAAGTGGAAGCTGCGTCTCAAACTTGGCAACAGGTGCCTCTGCGTACTCAAGCACAAGAAAATGAGGGGATGTCTGGTGGAGAGGGTATGCAGATGGTTTGGGGACTTAGTTACGCACCATCAAATCCTTATATTTTATATTTAGTGTCAAACACATCCCAGGTATGGAAAAGCAAGGATGGGGGTAATACATGGCAAATGAAGCATAAAGGATTTTTAGCAAATGGAGGAATCTCTTTAGCTGTTCATCCAAACAATGAAAATATTGTCTTTGTAGCCGGCTCAAGTTACCAAACAGAATCAAATGAAATTGCAGACGGCATATACAGAACACAAGATGGAGGAGAAAGTTGGAATAGGGTTTATCCAACTCATTTTTATAGTTTAGGAGCCAAAAAAGGTGGGGTTAATTTTGCCTTTGCAGGAGCAAATACTATTTATGCTGGCACTCATGAGGAAGGACTATTAAAATCCATAGATGGAGGAGACACATGGAGTCCATTAAATATATTATCAGGAACAAAAATATTGGATGTAAAGGTAAATCCCCAGAACTCCTCTATTATATTTTTAGCTACCGAGAATGGACTTTACAAAGTAACTGACAATGGAACAGTAACTCTTGAACCGATAGGAACTGATCTCCCAATAGATGATTTTCCAAGGGCGATAGTAGTGAATCCCAATAATCCTAATATTATTTATGTCACAGTTGGAACAAAGGGAGTTTATAAATCCACTGATGGTGGTAATAGTTTCAGCCCTAAGAACACTGGGTTATCTCCTGTGAATCAGGGCAAGAAAGCCACCTATTTGGCAATGAGTTCTAAGGATCCCAACTATCTTTATGTAAGTTTTTATATGTTAGGGGGAAATCACCCATATTATACACATAATGGTGGAGAGAATTGGTATAAACCCTCTACAATGGATAACGGCAGTTTAATTTATGAAGTAAATGATTCACAAGGTGGGGAATATTATAGTACACCAATTGCAACCCATCCGGGTATCAATCCAGACAATGAAAAAATCGCAATAACCTCTGGAGCCGGAAATCATCTTGAGAAAACTACCAATGGAGGAGATACCTGGACATATTCTGGAAACGGTTATACAGGGGGAAGGGCAGGGGTTAGCTCAACTTCTTTTAGTTGGGACTCTAACAACCCCAATAGGTTTGCATTATTTTTAATGGATTTCGGTCCTGTACTCACAGAAGATGGGGGTTCAACATTCAAAAATCTAAAAATACCACGTTATACCGGTGTTAGGACAACACCGGTAGGTGCACTTGACCCTACTCCTAATTCCAACGTAATTGTAACCGCAGTAGGCGGGTGGACTAATCAGGTAATTGCCGTAACGCAGGACGGGGGACAAAACTGGACATTAATGGATGGAACTAATGGTAAACAATACACTGAAGATAATTATAATTTTATTGCTTTCCATCCACAGAACCCAAACATTGTTTACGCGGGTAAATATAAGAGCACTGACAAAGGTAACAATTGGAGTGAGCTTTCTAAAAAAGTTGTTGCTATGTTTCAGGGCGATGCAAGTGATGAAAATATAATTTATGCTGCAGACATGAATGGTTTTATCTTAACATTATCGAAATCAACTGATGGTGGAACTAATTGGATTTCATACGACTCTGTTGATATAGGCACCTCAGGGCCCGGAGAAATTTTTATAGATCCTAAAAATCCAGACAGAATTTATGTGACAGGACTATGGGAAGGAGTACATATCTGGAATGGGTCGACATGGGATTTAAAAACATGCGGAGGCGAAGGCAACTTAGAAACTGACGCTTTTGGAACATGCAGTACACGATATATAACAGTAGACCCAAAACATCCAAATGTTGTTTACGCTGGGAAATGGATAAATTTTTATGGGCATTCTAATGGAATTTTTAGATCAATAAATTATGGGGACACATGGGAGAATATTACATATAACCTTGGTCCAGAATTTACGCCATGGTCAATATCAGTAAACCCACACAATGGATATGTGTATGTCGGCTCCTCGCACGGAACATGGCGTTTGCCGCCTACATACACAGACAATGATGGGGATGGGTATGCCATAGAAGACGGCTTTGGTCCCGTGGATTGTAATGACAGCAACCCATCAATAAATCCCGGAGCAGCCGAAATACCAAACAACAACATAGACGATGACTGCAACCCTGCAACGCCTGTCCTATCCGTTTCAGGCAATGCTTATAACTACCCTATCCCATTCTTCAGAGCGACGTTAGCTGTCAATGTAAATGCCTCATCCCTTGGAACGAGCTATGTGAGGTACTACTACACCCGGACAAGGATGAATTTTGCGAGCACGGCAATAAGCGGCATTACGGTTTCAAACGGCATTGCAGCAGTTACAGGCACAGGGACTGTGAATGGAACTGCCGGATATACATTTACAGCTACAATAACAGATGGCAGTCCTGATGCAATAGGCGTGCAGATTAAAAAATCTGACGGAACGCTTTATTACAATGCGCTGTCTAAGGCTGTAACCAGCGGGAATTTTACGGTGACAGGAGAGTAAAAAGAAAGTTAAAAGTTGGGAGTTAAGAGTTAAAGAATTAAGAAAAAAAAGATACGTAACGCGTGATGGGTGAAAAAAAGTAGAGAGTAGCAAGTAGTAAAGGGGAAAAGACAGTTAAGAATTAAAAGCTGAAAGTTAAGAGCCTGTCTGCTTGGCTTTTATTCCTATATGCCGGGATAGTTCCCAATCCATTTTACAAAACTGAAATCCTGCTTAAGGCTGTTGAACAGTTTTTTATCTCCCTCTCTTATTCTTCCGGCAGTGTTTTGCAGAAGGAGAGGACGTCAAGCTGGTCCTTCAGCCCTAAGAAGAGCAGGGAGATCATCTGGGTTCCGGGATGTCCCCACCGGATTTTGTGAATGGTTTCCCACGGGTTTTTATTTGCAGACGTTCCAACATATATGGGGTTTTGCATAGTACCGTGATTTATTGCCTTGCCGTCATCGCCGTGGCATTTTATGCATGTGGTCAGATATATCCTTGCGCCGTTTGCAGGCTCGCCGATAACCTTTTTTGTTGTACGGTCAAGGTAGAGGTCCATGTCTATCTGCCCGAAGGAGACAAACAGTGACAGGGCTTCCAGATCACTTTCTCCTATCATATTTCCAAGAGCATGGGTTTTATTCTTAAGTATTTTTACTATTTCCACCGGATCCTGATTGGCATAAGCCCTGATGCCTCCGATGCCTGTATAATGCTCGCCGCTTGAATAAATGCCTGCCTTGCCTTTATAGTCCCAGCCGTGACATTCCTTACAGCGCCATGTATCCAAGCCTTTAATTTTTCCTTCGGCAGGGTAGGCGGGGTGTGTCTTATCAATCTTTACCCTGAGTTCTGCGGGCCAGTTGTCGTATAAAACGCCTCCCTTGGCAAGCTGTGCAAATTTCCATCCGGTCAGCTTATCTATCTCGCTGGCAGATGATGATGAAGTGATTGCTGACAGAATAAAGAGTACTGAACAACAAAAACAAGACAGGATTATTTTTTTCATTTTATCCCCCCCCGATAAGATATGGTTATTTGCCGTTTTGAAACTATATAAAATTTTACCGGTAGTGTCAAGTGTTTTTAACTTTTACTTCACGGCTTCTATATTTACCATGGTGATAGAGGGCATGCCGTTTAAGAAGGGAGAGGTCAGGGTGTTTATTTTTGCATGGGGAAAATGTGCAGAGACAAACACTGCGCCTTCCGGGATTTCGTCGGAAACCATTGCCTTAAGATAAACACTGGTACGGCTTGAACTTACTTTTACATGACTGTTGTCTGTGATGCCGAGTTTTTTGGCATCTTCTTCATTTATCTCAAGAATTGCCTCGGATGCCACCAGGTCCAGTGATTTTGACCGTGCAGACATGCTCCCTGAGTGCTGAAGAATATCCCTGAGTATCAGGGATATGGGATAACTGTCTGATTTTTCGGCAGGGGCGTAACTAACCGGACTAAAACAAGGTTGAGGGTTGAGGGTTGAAGGTTGAGGGTTGAAGGATGAAGTTATTTCTTTGGTAATATCTTCAATGTTTCTTATGCCTGTGTCTTTCCCCATGCATAAAGCAAGGTCCTTCAATATCCTCCAGTCAGGAAGAGGCTGTTCTGCCGTGTCAATTACTTTTTGCAGCCGCTGGTTAAGCCCTTCGGCATTGGTGAATGTTCCGTCTTTTTCAGCCCAGCTTGACGCAGGCAGGACTACATGCGCTAATTTTGCGGTTTCAGTAAGCGCTATGTCCTGAACAATCAGAAAATCCAAAGACTTCAACTTATTTATTATACTTGAGGTGTCCGGGAAGTTGAGCGCAGGGTCTTCTCCCATGATATATAATGCCCTGATAGAGTCCGGGTTATAAAGCATTTCAAAAATATCTTTTCCTGTGCTTGAATTGTTTAAACCGTTCAAAAGGTGATATGCGCCGAAGCTGTTTGAATATTCCGCAGGTATTTGAAGCGAGCTGTGGCTGTCGCCAAGCAGTAAGATAAGATTGGCAGCGGCAAGAACGGTATCCATGCCTTTGGTGTTCTCCGAAGCGCTTATTGTGAGGGAAATCATTCTGCTTTTGGCGCGGGCATATGTTTCAGAGGCTGCTGTCAGCTCTGCTTCTGTTAATCCGGTAATCCTGCAGACCTTCTCAGTGGTGTAATCATCTAATAATGTCTGAAGCGCTGAGAAACCTGCAATACCCGATACCTTTTCTTTATCAAAGAGCTCTTTGTCCATTATAATTTTCATTATTCCGTTAAGCAGGGCTATGCCTGTCCCGGGTTTTATCCTGAGCTTCTGCGAGCTGTGTCTTGTAAGTTTTGTTTCCCTACTGTCGGCAACAATAAGCTTTGAACCTTCCCTTTTGGCCTGTAAGATATTCAGCCCGAATACCGGATGCGTAACAGTCAGGTCGGATTCAACTATCAGAATGGCTTCTTTATCAAGCGGGGATTTAAGGTTAATGCTGTGGCATTTTTGACCGAAGGCCGTTTCCCATGCCTTTTCAACAACTGCATAGCCAAAGGCTGCCGATGAGTCAATATTGTTTGAGCCGATAATGTGCTTCATGAATTTTTGCAGCATATGATTATCTTCATTAGCGCATCTGTGCGAGCCTATGGCGCCTATGGAAGACGGCCCGTGTTGTTCTGAAATAGACCGGAGGTTTTCGCTGATGTAATTCAACGCCTCAGTCCAGGAAGCCTCTCTAAAACTTGGAAAGGGGTCGAGGGGTCGAGGGGTCGAGGGGTCGAGTTTTTCACTTGAATCCTTGAATCCTTGAATCCTTGAACCCTCTTTTTTATCCTTTATTCTAATCAGCGGGGTCTTCAGGCGGTTTTTGCTGTAAATGTAATCAAAGCCGAATCTGCCCCTGCCGCAGAGATTGCCTTTGCTTTGTCCCCTGCCTTCTACTCCCCGTGACCTTAATATTTCTCCATCCCGAATTCCGAGAGTCAGGGTGCAGCCGCAGCCGCAGAACGGGCATATGGTATCTTTTTCATCAAGGAACCAGGGCCTTGCCTTGAATTTATACGGTTTGCTGAGAAGCGCGCCGGTAGGACATGCATCTATGCACTGCCCGCAGTAATCGCATTCAAGTATTTCGCCGAAAGCAGGCTGGACCACTGTAGAAAATCCCCTGCCGATAAACCCTAATGCTCCCCGGCCCTGATGCTCATCGCACAGCCGCACGCATTTGCCGCATAAAATGCATCTGTTTGCAGTCAGCTCTACCAGTGGACCCCTTACATCAGGAGGCGCTTCTTTCCGGTGTCTGATAAAGCGCGCTTCAGGTTTACCGTAGTCGTATGCAAAGTCCTGAAGGTCGCACTCGCCGGCCTTGTCGCATAGCGGGCAGTCCAGAGGATGGTGCACCAGCATGAGCTCAAGCACTGTCTGGCGCGCCTTCCTCAGTTTCGGCGTATCAGTTTTTACCGCCATGCCTGCAGTGACCGGGCTTGAGCATGAAGCAAAAAGCCTCGGCTGACCTTCCACTTCAACAACGCACAACCTGCATGCGCCATAAGGCTTGAGCCTTCTGTCATAGCAGAGGTTTGGAATCCTGATGCCGTTTTTCAGCGCAGCCTCAAGAATGGTCGTGCCTTCTACAGCTTCAATTTGTTTGCCGTTAATTGTTAAAGTTACCATAATAAAACCTTTCAAAGGATTCAAGGGGTCAAGCGGTCAAGGATTCAAGTGAATTTTAGCGCTACGTTATTCGTTATCCTATAACTTATAACTTATAACTTATAACTTATAACGAATTCCATAGTTTACTTGAACCCTCGAATCCTTGAATCCTCTAACCCGATTTTACTCTTTCTTCACTGTTTCTCTCGCTGCTGCCGGCAGTATTCGGATAGAATTAAACTTACAGGTTTCATAACAGTTCCTGCAGTGGACGCAGACCTCCTGCATAATATTGTGAGGTTTTTTCTTTTCCCCTGTAATTGCCTTAGCCGGACAGGCCCTCATGCATGCGCCGCATCCGGTGCAGGTTTTTTCATCAATCATAAATGTGCAGAGACTGCGGCACACACCTGCCTTGCACCATTTATCTTTTATATGCGATTCATATTCATCTTTAAAATACCGTATTGTTGTGAGGATGGGATTCGGCGCTGTTTGTCCGAGGCCGCAAAGCGATGCAGCGATAATATCCAGCGAGAGATCCTCAAGTGTTTCTATATCGCTTTCTTTTCCCCTGCCTTCTGTAATGTCAATGAGCATATCAAGCAGTATCCTGGTACCCACCCTGCAGGGCACGCACTTTCCACAGGATTCGTCCGCAGTGAATTCCAGGAAGAACTTTGCAATGCTGACCATGCAGTTGTTGTCGTCCATTACCACCATGCCGCCTGAGCCCATGATGGCTCCTGTCTTTACGACATCTTCATATGTGACCGGGATGTCAATCAGACTTTCAGGGATACAGCCTCCTGACGGTCCTCCCATCTGGACTGCTTTGAATTTTCTTCCCTTTTTTATACCCCCGCCTATGTCAAAAATAATGGTCTTCAACGGCGTGCCCATAGGCACTTCAATAAGCCCGATATTGTTAACTGCGCCTGTAAGGGCGAAAACCTTTGTCCCGGTGCTTTTTTCAGTGCCGAGGCTTTTATACCAGTCTGCTCCGTTCATAATTATCAGGGAAATCTGCGCAAGGGTTTCAACATTGTTTAAAACTGACGGCTTGTCCCATAATCCCTTGTGGGCAGGGAAGGGCGGCCGTGGTCTCGGCATGCCGCGCTTGCCCTCAATGGACCGCATCAAAGCGGTTTCCTCTCCGCAGACAAAGGCCCCGGCTCCCTGATAAATCTCAAGGTCAAAATCAAAACCGCTGTCAAGGATGTTTTTACCGAGGAGTCCTGCCTCATAACATTGGTCTATCGCCAGCTGAAGCCTTTTCACAGCCAGAGGGTATTCAGCTCTTACGTAGATGTAGCCGTTATGAGAGCCGATGGCCCTTGCGCCGATAATCATGCCTTCAATAACAGCATGCGGGTCAGCCTCCATTACAGACCTGTCCATAAATGCGCCCGGGTCGCCTTCATCACCGTTGCAGAGCATGAACTTTACATCAGACCTGACCTTTGAACAAAATTCCCATTTCATGCCTGTTGGAAATCCAGCTCCGCCCCGGCCTCTTATCCCTGAATCTTTTATCACATTTATTACGTCCTCAGGGGTCATCTGTGTCAGCACCTTAGCCGCGGCCTGATAACCGTCTCTTGCAATGTACTCTTCAATTTTTTCAGGGTCAATAAGCCCTTTGTTCCTTAATACCCTTAGAACCTGATGTTTAAAGAAAGGGATGTCCTTCATTAAAGGGACAGCAGACTTTTTTTCAGGCTCCTTGAACATCAGCTTCTCATACGGCCTGCCTTTAAGGAAGTGTTCTTCAACCAGTTTGGGTATTTCATCTACGCTAACTGCCTGATAAAAAATGTCATCAGGATAAACCGACATTACAGGACCTTGCGCGCAGTAGCCGTTACAGCCGGTGAGGACTACTTTTATTTCGTTTTCAAGCCCCGTTTTCTTCAGCTCTTTCTCAAGGGCGAACTTAACCTTCATGGTTCCGCTGGCAACGCAGCCCGTCCCTGCACATAGCATTATATTTGCGCGAAAATTTTCCATAGACTCCTAAATAGGGTTCAAGGATTCCAGGATTCCAGGGTTCAAGTGACAATTTTTTAAAATGTAGTTTTCTATCACTTGAATCCTTGACCGCTTGACCCCTTGAATCCTTTTTTTAGTATGTTGTTTCACAACCGGCTACCAGCACATATTTTTCAACAGGTGTTCCTGCTATAATGTGTTCTTTGAATATCTGTTTAATTTTATCTTCATTTAAGTCGCAGTATTTTACTGGCGGCTGATTGATTATTTCAACAGTCGCCATGGGCTCACGGGCGCAAAGCCCTGCGCAGCCCGAGGTTGTGACTATGACATCCTTTACACTGGCATTTGAAATTTCATCCATTAATGCAGTCATGACAGCCCTTGCGCCTGCCGCAATTCCGCAGGTGCCCATGTGGACTGTAACTTTTGCCCTGTAACCGCCTTCTCTCAGGGTAAATTCCGCCTGATGTTTTTCTTTGATCTTTAGAAGGTCATCTATCGTCAGTCTCGTCATTTTTAATCTCCTTTGCTGTCTGCAAATTCTTTCTCTTCGGACAGCGCCGCCGTCTGCAGTGAGGCATAGTTGCTCAGGGCATCTACCGCCTTTTTCTGAGTCAATGAGCCGTATGTATCATGGTCTATGACCATGACAGGCGCGAGGCCGCAGGCGCCAAGGCATCTGACGGTCTCAAGAGAGAATTTCTTATCTGCCGTTATTCCGCCGACATCTATCATTAGCGTATCTTTAAGTTTGGCTATTATTGTCTCAATTCCTTTAACATAACATGCAGTCCCGAGACATACCCTTACCGTGTGGTCGCCCCGCGGCTTCATTGTAAAGAATGAGTAAAACGAAACAATGCTGTGAATCTCAGCCGGCGATATATTTAAACCTTTTGCAATACGTTTTTGTATTAAGGGCGGCAGGTATCCGACGATTTCCTGTGCGCGCTGAAGCGCGGGTATTGCGTTGCCCGGCTTGTTTTTATATTCCCTGAGGACCCTGTCAAGCTCGGCAATCATGGCAGGAGGGAATTCCTCTTTTGGTTTTTCTCCAGCAACTGTCCCCTTTATCCATTGAAAGGCCCTGTGCGTAACATCTGTAAGCACTGCCGGAGTAAACGGCTTTGGCACATAATCAATGATGCCCATCTCAAGAGCTTCTTTGATTGTCTCCTGCGTCGGATAGCCTGTAATGACTACAATGCCCTGTGCGGGTTTGGCCCTTTTTATCAGTTTGATCAGTGTTATGCCGTCCATTCCGGGCATTTTTAGGTCGGTGAGCACGAGGTCGTAGTTAGTTTTTTCTATTTTGCGCAATGCCTCTGCGCCGCCGGAGGCGCTGTCTACATTGTAGCCTTCAGCATTTAAGATTCTTTCACAGCTTTTTATAACAACAAGCTCATCATCAACTACCAGCACGCTGCCGGACATAAGTTCTCCCTTATAAAAAACCGTTATGCGTAATCCGTAATGAGTAATGTGTATTTCCCTGTTACGCTTTACGCAATAAACGCTATGAACCTGCCTACCGGCAGGCAGGCGCTATGAACGCACTACTCTGTGCTCAACGGAAACACCCTTGCCAGCCATATGAGCCAGCCCTCTGAAAGGTGTTCCTGCAATAAGACTGCCATGACATCATTGACCTTTGTATTTATCTCTCTAAGTTCTCCGTTCATCGGCGCCATGAGCTCGCTGCTTTGGCCTGTGCCTGTGTAAATCCTTGCAAAGGGCTCGCCTGCCGTGAATTTTTCCAAGTCTTTTATAAAATCAACATACATGAGATTGCCCGTCAGAATCCAGTATCTCAGGTCACAGCCTATCTCCCATAAGTTATTATCAATCGGTCTTGCCCATGTGCCTTCTTTATAAAATATTACGGGATTTTCCGTGTCCCTTGAGGGAACTGTGTAATTCCTGAAGTCATTAATAAATGCCTGCCTCAGTATCCAGCCTTTGGTGTCAAAGACTTTCTTGGCTATATTTATCATGAAATCAGGCGTAAAAGGTTTTTCAATGTATTCCGAGGCACCTAACGTTATGGATTCTTTTGCATCTTCAAGAGTAGGGTAACCTGTGATTATTACGACATCGGTCTCAGGCTTGATTATGCGGGACTCTTTAAGCACGGTCAGGCCGCTGATGTCAGGGAGCCTGACGTCAGCGATTACCAGATCAAAATCCTCTTTGGATATTTTATTGAGTGCGGCTTCTCCTCTTTCAACTGTAGTTATATTGTAGCCTTCTGCGCCTAATATCCTTTTACAGCTCAGGCTTACAATAGGGTCATCATCAAGTACAAGGATTTTACCTTTTTCCATCATCAGCCCTTTCTAACTTTTTATAAACCGGAATGACGGGACTTATTGAGGTTATATATTATCATATCCTATGTATCTTTTAGCCACTGCCTTATACCGTCTTTAATAAAATTTATTATCTCAGGGTCATTCACAGGAACATCCCCCATTTTTTCCTTAATTTCTGCCGTATCAATTATATAGGTTTTGTCATTTCTTTTGAATTCAAATGTGAAGTCAATGTGAGGACTGGCGGCGATTAAAACCATTATGGTTTTTTCAATTTCTCCAAGTGGTTTTCTGTCAATGTGGTCATGCCGGAAATTTGCGGTGATGGTTGTGCCCTGGCCCCTTTCCGATTTGATGGAAATATCCCCGCCGGCTTCTCTTGCCGCATCTGCTAAAAACGGGATGCCAAGCCCTGTGCGCTTTGCTTTTGTCGTGAAAAAGGGGTCATAAGCCATTTTTATTGTTTTCTCATCCATTCCCCTGCCGTTATCGGCTATTTCCACGCTGAAGAGATTTTTGCCGGTGTCTTCAGTTATCGTCAGCCGGATTTTTGTCGCGTCAGCGTTTATTGAATTTTCTATGACGTCAAGAATGTGTAATGAAAGGTCTTCCATACTCGGTTTTTAAAACGGATTATAGCAGAATATGATTTTCATGGCTACAAAAGAAATTAACGGGCAGTATTATAAAGATTTTATAGCGCCTAACTATATAAATAATTTTTCTGTCAGAGAGGTAGGGAGAGGATGGAAAAGGGGTTTTAAAAGATGGAAAGAAATAAAAAAATAGAACCGTCATATTTATTTGTTTTGGAAGGGGGATTAAGTGAAGAATGAAGACCTGACCCCAAGTCTCTACCCCCACTCCACTTTTCTTCCGTCAATATTTTTAAAGGCGGAAGATAGCTCGGCTATTGTAGGTTCTTTTATGAAAAATGTTGAGGTCCTTGCGCCGATGTCGTCTATCCTATGCGAATCAGACGCTGATATCCACGGGATATGGTTATATTCCCTGAATTTTCTCTCGGCCTCTTCCCGTGACAGCCTGAAAGATATCTCCAGCGCATCAAATTTTATATCCTCGGGGATGAAGCCGAACTGGGATATGACGCTGAAAAAACTCCTGTCAATATGCGATGCTATTGCAAGCCCTCCGAACAGATGAATTATTTTTACTATTGAATGGGCGGTCAGTAATGCGGCTCCTATAAGCAGGCGTTTGTTGAAACCCAGCACTACGTCATTTTCATCCGCGACTATTTGATAGCCGAATCTCTTTTCGTCATTTTTTCCGGGCATCAGATTCATATAAACTATATCCTGAAGTCTCATGATGCCTTCAATGTCATCAAAGAGCGCCAAAATGTGAGCCTCTTCCGAAGAGGCGATTTCCATTCCGGCAAGGACCGTAAGCCCTGTGCCTTCTGCGGCTTTTTTTGCCGCCGCAGTATTTTCAGCGGAATTGTGGTCCGTGACGGCAATGATGTCTATGCCTTTTTCAATTGCCCGTTTCACAATTGTTGAAGGCGTTATGCCGATGTCAGCGCACGGAGACAGGCATGTATGGATGTGCAGGTCAGCCTTGAATGTCCGGAGCGTTTCCATGATTTTTTATTCCAGTGAACTGTTTGCAAGTTTTAAAAATATTCGTTTAGTTTAATCTGTTCAAAATGTTCAAATGGTTTAAATGGTTTAATATGGTTGAACATTGCAGATAAATTGAACGATTTTAACGTTTGAACAATTTAAACGTTTTTTCCTTGTAGAAGCTGATAAATTCTCCCTGCTGTTTCAAATGCCGGCATGGAGGTTGTCATAATTGTAATTTTTTCCTCCTCTGCTTTTTTCAGTGTCTCCTCCGGAGGCTTTTTACTGCTGACAATGATTATGCCTGCAAGGTTTTTTACGCTTGCGACGGCAACTATATTTAAGTTAGTCTGAAGTGTAATCCAGACATTACCTTCCCTGCTGTTTGCCAGTACATCTGAAAGCAGGTCGCTTGAATATCCGCCGCTTACATCTTTCTGAAGCCCGTCGCTGTATGAGTTAACTTTCAGAGGCAGTTTATTGACAATATCGTTAAGTTTCACAGCGCACCTCCTGATTCCTTTATTTAATATTTATCACCATCTCAACCGTGGTCCCTTCGCCGACAACCGAGTCAATCTTAAATTCATCCGAGTTTTTTTTCATATTCGGAAGCCCCATGCCTGCGCCCCAGCCCAGCTCCCTTACCCAGTCCGGCGCGGTGGAATAGCCTTCCTGCATCGCCAGTTCAATATTTTCAATGCCGGGCCCCATATCTTCCACTTTAATTTTTATCTGCTCCAGTGTGATGGCATAATGAAGCCAGCCGGCCGCGGCGTAAATTATTACATTTATCTCAGCCTCAAAGGTCACGATTGCAACCCTTCGTATGATTTCCTCATTCAATCCAAGACGCGCAAGCTCCTGCTTCAATTTAATTGACGCCTCGCCGGCATTGTCAAAATTGCCTCCGATAAGCTGAAAACTTCCTTCTATTGATTGAGAAATAGCCATATGTTATTTTTCAGAACAATCGCGTATGCCGTTCATGTACAGCCTTCCGCATGCGGCGAATTTGGACAGCGGTGTGACAAGCAAATGGATATTCTTTTTTTTAGCAAGTTCAACAGTCTCGCTGTCAGGTTTTTTGTTTTGAACAAAGACAATGGCGTTTATGCGGGTAATCTCGGCAGTGCGTATCACATGCGGATGTGTAAGTCCGGTAATTAGTATGCAGTCAGGGGGCGCAAAAAAAAGCACGTCGCTCATTAAGTCGCTGCTGTATACCAGCATGATATCAGCATCCAGATCTGCGGAATCTGATATTACCTCTGCATCAAGCAGTCTTGCAATTTCTTTTAATTTCAAGTAGTTTCCTGTTTTTATAAGCAAAGATTATATTTTAATTTAAATTTTTATGTTGACTGAATACCGTCACTTCATCATATTATACTTACTTTTTTTGGTATTGGAAAGATAATACCACACAACAATCTGCCTTGCAATTCAATAGTTTTGTTGTGAAAAAGACAGCGTTCTATTTTTTTGATTATATAAAAATATTTTTTCCGGAGGTGTGAATGAGACTTGTATTGTTAGGTGCGCCGGGTGCCGGCAAAGGGACTCAGGCAAAAAAACTTATTGAGA
This sequence comes from Nitrospirota bacterium, assembly GCA_016212185.1. NCBI lineage: Bacteria > Pseudomonadati > Nitrospirota > Nitrospirota bacterium. Next base: position 36,822 of record JACRGX010000002.1, on the reverse strand, counting down.
AATACGGCATCCCACAGATATCTACCGGTGATATCCTCAGAAAGGCAGTAGCAGACGGAACCCCGCTCGGCAAAGAGGCAAAGTCTTATATGGACAAGGGGGAACTCGTGCCGGATAAGGTCGTCATAGGACTGATTGAGGACCGGCTGAAACAGCCGGACTGCAAGAAGGGTTTTATACTTGACGGATTCCCGCGCAATACCGCGCAGGCCGAGACGCTTGATGCAATGCTGAAGAAACTGAACATGCCTCTTGATTCAGCCTTAAGCGTTGAGGTCCCAAAAGACGACCTCATGAAAAGACTTACCGGCAGAAGGACCTGCAGGGGCTGTCAGCAGATGTATAACGTATATTTTTCCCCGTCCAAAAAGAACACAGTGTGCGACAAATGCGGGGGAGAGCTTTTCCAGAGGGATGATGACAAGGAAGAAACGATAAAAAGAAGGCTTGATGTGTACGAGGCCCAGACTGCGCCGCTGATTGATTATTACAAAAAAGGCGGAATACTGAAATCGGTAATGGGCACCGGCGGCATTGATGATATTTTCAATAAGGTATGCAGTTTGCTGGGAAAATAACTTAAAAATAAGTTCAAACAGTTCAATGTTGTTTAAATGGGTTGACAACAGAACCTTGAACGTATAAACAAAATCCAAAATATATTAAGGAGGAGAAATGTCACTTGTAAATCCGCACGGCAAAGCAAAAAAATTAAAGCCCCTTTTGCTTGAGGGCCAGGAGCTTGCAGAGGAAAAGAAAAAGGCGAAGACTCTTCTTGAGGTAAGGACCGCTTCAAGGGAGACAGGCGACCTCATAATGATGGGCATCGGAGGATTCACTCCGCTTACGGGCTTTATGGGACACGACGACTGGAAGGGTGTTTGTGATAATTATAAAATGGCAGACGGAACTTTCTGGCCTATTCCTGTGACGCTTTCCACATCGGAGGGACAGGCTAACAGCATAAAGAATGGACAGGAAATAGCCCTTATAGATGAAGAATCCGGCGAACTTATGGCCACAATGAAGGTTCAGGATAAATACAAAATAGACAAGGCGCATGAATGCAAGCAGGTCTTTAAGACGACTGATATGGAACACCCCGGAGTGGCAAAGGTAATGGGGCAGGAAGAAGTAAACTTAAGCGGCACGGTTAAGGTGTTAAGCGAGGGAATGTTCCCGAAGCAGTTTGCGGGAGTTTATATGAGGCCTGCTGAGACCAGAAAAATATTTGAGGCAAAAGGCTGGAGCACGGTTGCATGCCTTCAGTTAAGGAACCCCATGCACAGGTCTCACGAATATCTTGCAAAGATTGCAATTGAGACATGCGACGGCGTACTGATTCATCAGCTTTTGGGAAAATTAAAATCCGGCGATATACCGGCAGAAGTCAGGGTAAAGGCGATAGACAAATTGACAGAGCTTTACTTTGTAAAGGATACAAGCATTCAGGCCGGCTATCCGCTTGACATGAGATATGCAGGACCCCGCGAGGCATTACTGCATGCATTGTTCAGGCAGAACTACGGCTGCAGCCATCAGATTATCGGGCGCGACCATGCAGGCGTCGGTGAATACTACGGTCCGTTTGATGCACAGAAGATATTTGATGAGATACCAAAGGATGCCCTTGAGACAAAGCCGTTGAAAATAGACTGGACGTTCTACTGTACAAAGTGCGACGGCATGTCATCAATGAGGACCTGCTGCCACGGCAAGGAAGACAGGATGCTTCTTAGCGGCACAAAGTTAAGGAAGATGCTTTCAGAGGGAGAGACCGTTCCCGACCACTTCAGCCGTCCTGAGGTTCTGGAGATATTAAGGGAATACTATTCAGGTCTGACAGAGAAGGTTGAGATAAAGACCCACAAATATTCAGAAGGAATAAAATAAGGCAATTAACAATTTTCAATTATTAATTAACGAGAGGGGGTGAAGTTAGAAGCAGTATTAGATGGTTTTTAAAACCATAAAAAAGTTTTCAAACTCAATTAACTTAAGTTAGGAGGTTAGATTATGCCAAGTTTTGTAATCACAGAAAAATGTGACGGCTGCAAGGCGCAGGATAAGACTGCATGTCAGTATATTTGTCCTCATGATTTGATGGCCCTGGACAGAGAAAAGATGAAGGCTTACAATCAGGAACCCGAGCAGTGCTGGGAGTGCTTTAACTGTGTAAAAATATGCCCTCAGCAGGCTATAGAAGTAAGGGGGTATTCAGACTTCGTTCCCCTCGGCTCCAGTACCATCCCTTTGAGAGGCACTGACTCCATTATGTGGACAATTAAATTTAGGAATGGAATTCTGAAGAGATTCAAATTCCCCATCAGAACTACCGTAGAAGGTTCCGTTGATCCATATAAAGGAAAACCGGCGCCTGACTTCTCAACTATTAAACAACCCGGGTTTTTTAATAGCCCGGCAAGGAAAGAATAATTTAAGGAGGTGAAAAAATAATGGAAAAAGAAACCTGTACATTTTCATATTGTAAGAGACCCGAAGTAACAGAAGTTGAATGTGATCTCCTGATCATGGGCGGCGGTATGGCCGGCTGCGGCGCAGCTTATGAGGCATGCCGCTGGGCCAATGAAAAGGGACTGAAGGTGGTCCTCGTTGACAAAGCCGCAACAGACAGAAGCGGCGCGGTTGCAATGGGTCTGTCAGCCATCAATACCTATATCGGTGAGAACAAAGTTGAAGACTATGTAAGATATGTCAGAAACGACCTTATGGGCATTATCAGAGAAGACCTGGTGTTTGACCTCGGAAGGCACGTTGATGACAGCGTCCAGCTCTTTGAGGAGTGGGGGCTTCCTATCTGGAAAAAAGGCGATGACGGTTTTTCGCTTGACGGATTTCAGGCAAAGGATGCAGGAAAGGCATCACTGAAGGACGGCGGCATGCCGGTCAGGTCAGGTAAATGGCAGATAATGATCAATGGCGAATCCTATAAAGTTGTTGTTGCAGAAGCTGCAAAGAAGGCGCTTCAGACCAACCGTGAAAAAACCGGTATGGCGCAGAACCATTTTGAAAGGGTTTTCATCGTGAAGGCCGTAAAGGACACAAACGGCAAGAACGTGGCAGCAGCTATAGGATTCAGCACGAGAGAAAATAAGATTTACTCCTTCAAGGCAAAGGCAATGATCTGCGCGACTGCCGGAGCAGTCAACTGCTTCAGGCCGAGGTCGGTTGGTGAAGGTATGGGAAGGACCTGGTACCCGGTATTTAGCTGCGGTTCAGGATACGCCTTCGGAATGCAGGCCGGCGCTGAGCTGACATTAATGGAGAACAGATTCGTACCTGCAAGATTTAAAGACGGATATGGTCCTGTCGGCGCCTGGTTCTTGTTCTTCAAAGCAAAGGCTACAGACAGCTATGGCAACGATTACTGTGCGGACAAGGAATATTTTGATGACGCAGTTGCCAGATATGGAGACTATGCAAAAGGTCTCGGCACGGCTATAAGAAACCATCTCATGATGCGGGCTATGAAGGACGGCAGAGGCCCGATCCTTATGCAGACCCCTGCGGCTATGGCAGCATTAGGCACAGCCTTTAAAGAGAAACTTGGCGACAAAGAAGGCGCCAAGAAAATGAAACACCTTGAGGCAGAGGCATGGGAAGACTTCCTTGACATGGCTATCGGACAGGCGTCTCTCTGGGCGGCAAAGAATATTGAGCCGGATAAGTCTGTTTCCGAAATCATGCCGACAGAGCCGTATCTCTTAGGTTCACACGCAGGCTGCGCGGGATTCTGGGTAAGCGGACCCGGCGATCTTCCCGGCACACCGGCACATTACAGTTGGGGATATAACAGGATGTCTACCGTACCCGGTCTCTTTATGGCAGGCGACGTTGTAGGCGCCTCAGGCCACAAATTCTCATCCGGTTCTCATGCAGAAGGCAGGCAGGCGGCAAAGGCTGCAATAGCTTACATCCTTGATAATGCAAGCTATAAGCCATCACCAAAACTGTCTCTTGACGAAATCGCAGCTGAACTGTATATGCCGTTTGAGATTTATGAAAAACACAAAACCTATACAACCGAACCAGGCGTCAATCCTAACTATATCGGACCAAAAGCTCTCCAGGCAAGATTGATGAAGATCTCTGATGAATACTTTGGCGGTGTAGCCACATGGTACATGACCTCAAAGACCATGCTTGAGGAAGGTTTAAGACTGCTTGAGATGCTTAAAGAGGATGCATGCAAAATGGCAGCAAAAGACCTCCATGAGCTCTTAAGGTGCTTTGAAAACTACCACAGAATTCTGTCGGTAGAGGCGCATGCAAGGCATATCCTCTTCAGGGAAGAATCCAGATATCCGGGTTACTACTACAGAGGCGACCACAACAAGATTGATGATGCGAACTGGAAATGCTTTACAAACTCCAGGTATGATGCAGAGACTAACAAATGGGAGTTAAAGAAAGTACCATACGTTCAGATGGTTAAGTAGGTGATGTTATATGGGGAGGGCACAGCCCTCCCCATATTTTTTTAAAAAATAATTTAACCACAGAGGGCACAGGTTATTTTTTATTGCAAAATTATCAATTATCATTTCAAAATGCAAATTTAAAATGCTAAGTTTGTCCCGACAATTCGGGAATAAATTTACAATGAATATGTTCTCGGTGTTTTCTGTGGTTGGATTTATTTTGTTTGAATTATTACTGCCTTAAGGAGGTAAGAAATGGCAGAAAAGAAAAAAGTTCTGGTCGTAGGCGGAGGATTCAGCGGGCTTACCGCGGCGGTTGAAACCGCAGAGGCAGGCTCTGACGTAGTTATCATAGAGAAAACCCCGTTTTTGGGCGGAAGGGTCACGCAATTAAATAAATATTTTCCAAAGCTGTGTCCCCCGAACTGCGGGCTTGAGATTAATTTCAAGAGGATAAAGAACAATGCGGACATTTCTTTTTATACGCTTGCAGAGGTTGAGAAGGTTTGCGGGCAGGAAGGGAATTATGATGTGACTGTAAAACTCAGTCCCCGGTTCATAAACGACAAGTGCGTGGGATGCAATGCCTGCGCCGAGGCTTGTCCTGTTGAAATGCCAAATGAATTCAATTTCGGCATGGATAAGACAAAGGCGGCATACATCACGCACAATCAGGCCTTTCCTTTTAAATATGCAATAGACGGAAAGCACTGCAAGGGTGCGTCATGCGCAAAATGCATTGCTGTGTGCAAGTATGATGCGATAGATTTAAACATGAAGCCTGAAACAATCAGCCTGAAGGTCAGTTCAATTATCCTTGCGGCAGGCTGGAACCCCTATGATGTGTCAAAGCTTGATAATCTCGGAGCGGGAAAGATAAAAAATGTGATAACCAATATGCAGATGGAGCGCCTTGCATCTCCCAACGGCCCGACAGCAGGGAAGATTCTGAGACCCTCTGACGGCAAGGAGGTCAAAAACATTGCATTTGTCCAATGTGCAGGCTCAAGGGATGAAAACCACCTGCCATACTGTTCATATATCTGCTGTATGGCTTCATTAAAGCAGGCGACTTATATCAGGGAGCAGTATCCTGAGTCAAAGGCGCGGATTTTTTACATAGACATAAGAACGCCCGGAAGGTATGAGCAGTTTTACTGGAAGGTCAAGGACGACCCGAATGTAACGCTCACAAAGGGAAAGGTTGCAAAGATTACCGAGGACAGCGCAACAGGAGACGTAAGCGTGGTTGTGGAGGATGTGCTCGCAGGCAGGAAGATTACAGAGAAATATGACATGGTCGTGCTTGCCGCAGGCATGGTGCCTTCAACAAAGGATTCAGCGATACATGCTGATATTTCATACACTGATGATGGTTTTGTGGTGCCGTCTTCACTGAAAAAAGGCATGTATGCGGTTGGAACTTTAAAAAGCCCTGTTGATGTCGCAAAATCAGTTCAGGATGCGACAGGGGTAGCAATGAAAAGCATTCACGTCGCAGGGAGGTCAAAATAGAGATGGAGAAAAAAATCGGCGTTTATATCTGTAAAGGCTGTGGCATCGGAGAATCCGTAAACATAGAAAAGCTGAAGGCCAGGACCTCTGGAAAGGGCAGGGTGCCGGCAGAGGCCGTAAAAGAGCATCAGGTCTTATGCAGTACCGAGGGGCTGGAGCTTATCAAAAATGATATAAAAGAAGGGACCAATACAATTATCATCGGCGCATGCTCCCCACGCGTAAAATATGAAGAGTTTGATTTCCCCGGTACAATAACAGAAAGGGTCAATCTGAGGGAGTTTGTTGCCTGGACTGCCGAACCTATGAGTACGGATGCGCAGAGTCTTGCAGATGATTATATGGTAATGGGCGCAATCAAGGCGCAGAAGGGCGATCTACCTGAGCCCAGCATACTTCAGGATTTGAGCAAGACGATCCTTGTCATCGGCGGCGGCAGTGCGGGACTCTCTGCGGCGATTGAGGCTGCCAATGCAGGTTATCAGGTTGTGCTTGTTGAAAAAGAGGCGGAGCTTGGCGGATGGGCTGCAAAACTTTATAAAGAAACGCCGAGACAGCAGCCGTTTGATAAACTTGAAGAGCCTAAGATTTTTGATAGGATGAAAGAAGTGGAGTCGCACGCCAATATTAAAGTATATAAATCATCAATTATAGAAAAGACAGATGGACAGCCTGGCCTCCTGGATGTAACTATAAGAACCAACGGAACAAGCGAGACAATGAGGGTCGGCGCTGTCATCATGGCTGCGGGATGGAAACCCTATGACGCCTCAAAACTTACTCATCTCGGATACGGCAATCCTAATGTAATTACAAATATTCAGATGGAAGAAATGGCAAAGAAGGGAAAGATAACCCGTCCGTCTGACGGCAAAGAGGCAAAGAAGGTGGCATTTATTCAGTGCGCAGGTTCAAGGGACGCAAACCACCTTCCGTACTGCTCATCATTCTGCTGTGCAGCATCGCTTAAGCAGGCAAAATATGTGAGGGAGAAGAATGACGATGCAATTGCAATGATTTTTTATAAAGATATTAGGACACCGGGGCAGACAGAAATATTTTATAAAAATATGCAGAACGACCCGGGCGTCTTATTGACAAAGGCGGAAGTAACGGGCATAAGCGACGCCGAAAACGGCAACCTTTATGTTGAGGCAGACAATACCCTCCTCGGAGAAAAGATAAAGGTTGAGGCAGACCTTGTGGTTCTTGCAACAGGCGTTGTGCCTGCCACACGCGCCCCTCAGGAATATCTTGACGGACTTACCGAGGCGCAAAAGAAAGGCGATATTGCAAAGAATGCTTATATTGAAACAACGCCCAAGCCCGATTTCATCTTAAATCTCACTTACAGGCAGGGTCCTGAAATCCCGTCGCTTGAAGGCGCATACGGGTTTGCGGATTCCGGTTTTATTTGTTTCCAGTATGAAACGAGAAGGACAGGCATTTATGCGGCAGGGTGCGTAAGACAGCCTATGACTATGGCTGACGCCGCAGAGGATGCGGCAGGCGCGGCATTAAAGGCAATACAGTGCGTTGAGCATGTTGCAAAGGGCATGGCAGTTCATCCGAGGGCATGGGATGTGACATTCCCTGACCCTCTTATGATAAAATGCACGTCATGTAAGAGATGCACTGAGGAGTGTCCTTTCGGCGCAATAGATGAAGATGAAAAAGGCACTCCATTTTTCAGACTCAACCGCTGTCGGCGCTGCGGAACCTGTATGGGAGCATGCCCTGAAAGGATTGTATCGTTCAAGGATTTCAGCGTTGATATAGTCGGTTCAATGATAAAGTCCATAGAAGTGGATGAGGATGAGTTCAGGATTATTGTACTGGCTTGCGAAAATGACGCCTATCCTGCATTAGACAGCGCGGCAATAAAACGCATTAAATTAAATCCGAAGGTAAGGATTATCCCTGTCAGATGCCTCGGTTCAACCAATCTGGTGTGGGTTACCGATGCATTTTCAAAAGGAATTGACGGACTGATGCTTTTAGGCTGTAAGTACGGCGAAAATTATCAGTGCCATTTTGTAAAAGGCAGCGAGCTTGCAAACTACCGCTTCAGCAAGGTTAAGGAGACGCTTGACAAGCTTCAGCTTGAATCCGACAGATGCCAGCTTGTGCAGGTCTCCATATCAGAATACGACAAGCTCCCTGAAATGATAAACACCTTTGTTGAGAGGGTTGAAGAAATTGGTCCCAATCCGTTTAAGGAATTATAAAAAACAGGATTCAAGCGGTCAAGGAGTCAAGGAGTCAAGGATTTTAAAACCGTAATTCGTAATGTGTTATGAATTTTAATCACTTGAACCCACGAATCCTTGAATCATAGAACCCTATTATTGGGAGGTATTAAATGTCATCAGCAACGGTTATAAAGCCTGATCTTGATTTTGTAAAAGGGGTTATTGAAGGCGGCGGAGAGTCCCTGAAAAAATGTTTCCAGTGCGCAACTTGCACGGTTGTGTGCAATGTGACGCCGGATGACAAACCATTTCCCAGAAAAGAAATGGTCTGGGCGCAGTGGGGGCTGAAAGAAAAATTCATCGGCAACCCCGATGTCTGGCTCTGTCATCAGTGCAACGACTGCACCGCATACTGCCCGAGAGGCGCAAAACCCGGAGAGGTTTTAGGCGCAATCAGGAAGCAGGGCATTCAGATGTATTCAAAACCGGCGTTTCTGTCAAAAATGGTTGGTAACAAGAATCTTGTATGGCTTATCTTCCTTCTCCCTGCCGTGCTGCTTGGAGTGATACTTTCAGCAGCGGGAACGTTTAATATACCGGACGGCGAGATTGTATTTTCAAAATTCGCCTCAATCCGCTTTCTTCAGTTTGTCTTTACTCCCGCGCTGCTATTTGGAATTGCTGTCGGCGTTCTCGGCTTGAAAAAGTTCTGGAAAGACATGAAGCAGGCAGGAGGCGTAACATCGGGCGATTTGAAGTCAGGCATAATTGAAACGGCTAAAGAAATTCTGAGCCAGAAAAAATTCAAAGACTGTGTTGTGGACAGGAGCAGATTTTCAGCGCACTTTATGGTGTTTTATAGTTTCATGGCCCTTGCAATTGCTACAGGTTTCGGGGTTCTTTATATTGATATTCTGCATAAGGAGTCTCCTTTCGCATTCGGTTACGGCACGCCTGTTAAAATCTTTGGGCTAATCGGCGCGATAGGGCTTTTTATCGGTGTTTTGCTCATGGTTATTGACAGGTTTAAGCATGTTGATAAATCAGGTATTGGAAGCTATTTTGACTGGCTTCTGCTGACAATAATTGGAGTAATCATGGCCTCCGGTATCCTGTCATGGGCCACAAGACTTGCAGGCATGGCAGGCCTTGCGTATCCGGTTTATTTTATACACCTTGTTTTTGTGTTTTCACTTTTTCTTTATCTTCCATACTCAAAACTTGCCCATATATTTTACAGGGCGGCGGCGATTTGCTATGCAAAATATTCAGGAAGAGAGAAGAAATAGCAAATGAGTAGTTCTTATTATAGTTGTCATTTTCGCTTGCCGGAAATGTCATTCTCCCGATGCTTCGGGATTCGGAATCTTTCTTGGAAAGGATTCTGGACAAGCCAGAATGACAACGAAAAAATAAAAGGATTGCGGACAAGCCGCAAGGACACAAACGGCAAAAAACATTTACATAAATGTAATTTTTTAAATTGAAACCAATAAAAAGGAGGAGCTAAATGAGTACAACTATTCTTTTTGCCTTACTCTGCGGCGCGCTGGGTGTTGTATACGCCCTCGTAACCGCAGCATGGGTATCAAAGCAGGATGCGGGAAGCACCAAGATGCAGGAAATCTCTAATGCAGTCAAAGAGGGCGCATATGCGTTTCTTGCACGTGAGTATAAAACTGTTGCTATGGTTGCCGTTGTTCTGGTGGTGGCCATTGCTGCAATACCGCAGCTCGGCATATGGCCGGCTATCGGTTTCATGATTGGAACGGTAGGTTCGGCGCTTGCGGGCTATGTGGGTATGTGGGTCACTGTCAGGGCAAACGTCCGCACCACACAGGCTGCGAGCAGGGGGCTTCAAGCTGCGCTCGGTCTTGCCTTTAAGGGCGGGTCAGTGACTGGTGTCATGGTCGTTGGTCTTGGGATTATAGGTCTTGCGTGTTTTTATACAATAGCAAAGCAGTCCGCCCCTGAACAGGCCTTCCATGCGCTTGTGGGGCTCGGCTTTGGATGCTCGCTCATGAGCGTGTTCGCCCGTATCGCAGGCGGTATTTATACAAAGGCTGCTGACGTAGGCGCTGACCTTGTCGGAAAAGTTGAAGCAGGAATTCCTGAGGATGACCCGAGAAATCCGGCAGTTATCGCCGACAATGTTGGAGACAACGTAGGCGACTGCGCAGGCATGGCAGCCGACCTTTATGAAACATACACGGTTACGCTCGTTGCAGCAATGCTTCTGGCCAGGACAGTTTTTGGCGCTGACAGCGCATGGGTGGAATTCCCGATGCTCCTTGGCGGAATATCTATAATTGCTTCCATTATAGGGACCTTTGCAGTAAAGCTCGGTAAGAACCAGTATATCATGGGCGCCCTTTATAAGGGTCTTGCAGTTGCAGGCATCCTTGCGGCAGTAACCTTTTATTTTGTTACGGGCAAATTTCTGGAAGGCGCATCCGTGCAGGCTTCATTAGTTGAGCATCCTTCATTTACACAGATGAACGTGTTTCTTATGGCGCTTATCGGCCTCGCATTAACGGGTCTAATCGTGGCCATAACCGAGTACTTCACTGCTAAGGAGTATGGCCCTGTGAAGCACATTGCCAAGGCCAGCCTGACCGGTCACGGCACAAACGTGATAGCAGGCCTTGCGGTCAGCATGAAGTCAACCGGTGCGCCTGTTGTAGTTATTGTTGCCTCAATCTTAGGCGCATATTCTTTAGGCGGTGGATTTGCCGGTGATGCAGCAGGCGGTCTTTTTGCTATTGCCCTGTCAGCAGTATCAATGCTTTCAATGACAGGCATTGTTGTTGCAATTGACTCATACGGACCGATAACGGACAATGCAGGCGGTATTGCAGAAATGTCAGGACTGCCTGAAGAAATCCGTAATATCACAGACCCGTTGGATGCAGTCGGAAACACAACAAAGGCTGTTACAAAGGGTTATGCAATCGGCTCGGCAGGTCTTGCGGCACTGGTCCTTTTTGCAGAGTATTCAAGGTCGTTCAGCGAAGCCCTATCATTTGATCTTTCTAACCCGATGGTTTTGGCAGGTCTTTTCATCGGAGGACTGCTTCCTTATTATTTCGGCTCACTCCTTATGGAGGCCGTTGGAAAGGCAGCAGGCAGCATTGTTGAAGAAGTCAGAAGACAGTTCAGGGAGATTCCCGGCATTATGGAATATAAGGCAAAGCCGGAATACGGCAAGTGCGTTGACATCGTTACAAAAGGCGCTATCAAGCAGATGATGGTTCCTGCTCTTATCCCGGTTGTAGTGCCAATTGCAGTAGGTCTTCTCCTCGGCAGGGAAGCCCTCGGAGGCGTTCTTATCGGAAGTATCTTAACCGGACTCTTCCAGGCGATTGCCATGACAAGCGGCGGCGGCGCATGGGACAATGCCAAGAAATCCTTTGAAGACGGCGTTACCGACGACAAAGGCGTCATGCATAAGAAGGGGAGCGATGGACACAAAGCCTCAGTTACAGGCGATACCGTCGGCGACCCGTACAAAGATACGGCAGGTCCTGCGATTAACCCAATGATTAAGGTCATCAACATCGTAGCTCTGCTGATTGTGCCGTTATTATAAGTAAGACGTAAGAAGTGAGACGTAACGGCCCTGAATTTGATACGGGGCGAAATGAAAACAGAAAATTCTTTCTTCATAAATATAGAGGAAGGATAGGGGCGAGGGGAATCCCCGCCCCACTTATGAAATGATTAAGGGGGCTGTTCCCTTCCGAAGCATCGGGACGGGAACAGCCCCCTTTTTATATCCTTATCCTTGACAATTGTATATAAAAATTATATGATTTGTATATACAAAACAAGGAGGTCTTTATGAAAGCTGCTGTTAAAATGACGTCCATAAGACTTGATACTAAGCTTGCTGATTTTGTTGTTAAGGCTCTTGGCGTAAAAAGCAGGACTGAGGCGGTGCATGTGGCATTAAGAGAGGTTGCAGGGTTGAAAAAATTTAAGGAACTGATGTTAAAACACGGCGGCAAACTGAAGTTTGAAGCTCATGGCAGGTAGGATTATCGTCTTTGACACCTCGGTATTTATAGACCATTTAAGGACCAATAAATACGTTGATCACATTCAAAATGTGACGGGTCTTATAAGAAATTCATCTGTTGTTCTATCCGAATTATCAAGGGGAGCTGTTAGGGAAGAAGAATCGGATTTTGTAGCAATGCTAATAAAAAATCACCCGATACTTACCCCGACAGAGAAGAACTGGCTTGAGTCCGGCGAAATATTGTCAAAGATTTATAAAGATAAAGGGTTTTCTCCAGGGAAACTGAGAGATATTCATTTTGATGTCCTCATAGCGCTTACTGCAAGAAACCACGGAGCCACAGTCATTACTTCAGACAGGGCAGATTATGAGCTAATCAAGGCATATAAAGATTTTTACCTTGAGATTTGGTAGGTGGAAGTTTCAAGGGAGGGATGTGAAAATTCACTTAAACATGATTCAAGGGAGCTGTTCCCTCCCGAAGCATCGGGACGGGACAGCCCCTTTTTAAAATTATTAAGCTGATTATTTTTGAAGGTATTATGATATAATTCTGCTATAAACTTAAAGGAAGATAAGCTGAAATGGCAAGTGAGATTTTATCAAAACTAAAAAATATATTTCTGAATGCCGAAGATGTGGAATTTGCATATCTATTTGGTTCATGTGCCTATGAGAACGCATTCCCCACCAGTGACATAGACATTGCAGTTTATATGTGTAGAGAGACCGCTTTTTTTGACAAGGAGATGGAATTACATGCAGTATTAAGCAGGGCGCTTAAGAGCAACGCTGTGGACCTTGTTTTTCTTAACAGGACAAAAAACATAATCCTTCTTGAAGAGATAGTCAGAAGCGGCAAGATAGTTTGCGACAGAAACCCTCAGCTAAGAGAGACTTTTGAGCTAAATGTTTTGCATAATGCAATGGATTTCAAATACCAAAGAAAGGTTTTTGCAGGGATATGACAGAGCGGCTAAGGGTAAAAATTGAAAAGATAAAGGAATATCATAAAACACTGAAAGACATGGGGCAGGATTGCGAGGAAAAATTTTTAAAGGACATAGTTTACAGAGGCGCGCTTCTGCACTATCTTTACCTCATTGCTGATTCATGCATAACTCTTGCAGAGTTGATCATACGTGACAGAAATTTAAGAACGCCGCAGACTTATCAGGACACAATTGATATTCTTGGGGAAAACAACATAATACCTGCCAGCTTTGCATATGAGTTTGCAAAAATTGCCTCTTTCCGCAATTTTCTTGCCCATGATTATGAAAAAATAGATTATCTTAAAATTTGCAGGGATGCCCTCAGAAATCTTGCTGATATTGAAACGTATATAAAATATATAGAGCAAAATTATCAAGGACGAGGGTAGGGGCAAGGCGAGGCAGAAGAACCACATTTTTAGGCAATGTGAAAATTACCTTGACTTGAATTTTTCTCTGGTATATAGTTTTTGCAAATACATTATTTAAGGAGTTAAACATACATGGGAACGATGCTTGCGGCATTGATTTTGCACAGACAGACAGACAGACAGACAGACAGACAGAATAAACTTAAAAGATAAGAAGTTAAATTTAATAGCTTTATCTATAATATTATTTAATATTAGTGCGTGTTCACTTGCTTATCATCGCCCTGATGTTCCAACTCAATCTGTCTCTGAATACAAGTTTTCCCAGAATCAAAAAGGATTAGCAGTTGCAATTGACCCTTTCTTTGAGGAAGACAGATTAGAAAAATATTTTGGTGTGGATTTACTCCCATTCGGTATTTTACCAGTCCTTGTTGTTATTGAAAATAAGACTAACCAGCGTATTCTAATTCAGAAAGAGAATTTTTTATTATTTACTGCAGATGATTCAACTCTCCTACCAGTGATATCAGGTTCTGATGCATATTTAAAATTAAATAAAGAAATAAAGGAACGAGAAAAACTTGCTAAGACAACTGCAATTATAGGTGGCTATACTATGATTCTTTTTTTTCCTGCTGCTGGTGCAATTGTGGCGTTTGGAGGTAGGGAACCTTTAAGACAAATTTTATCAGGCGAGGTAAATATAGCCAGAAAGCTGCTACTTGAGAAAACCCTTCAATATGGCGGGTTACATCATGGTTTTATCTATTTTTATTTGGGGAATAAGGAGACTCTTATAAAGAATATAAGTAATCTTAAAGCATTGAAAGTTGATGTTAAAACTCTTAGGGCAGAAAATACATTAACTTTTGCATTTGATATGAAAAATATATTTGATAAAGAAAATATAAGGGAAAGAATTGAAAATGCAGAGGAAATTTGGAGCGAGCAGGACAGAATTAAAAATGGAGAATAATCAATACACAAGTAATGTTCTAAGTTGTTTTCTGCTGGTTGGCATACTTATTTTTAGTGGATGTAGCAGTAGTAAAACTCTTAAAGTCGCAGATTTTAATAATGAAACAACTTTCTCAACTAAGATTCCCTTGAAAGCTGGGCTCTATGACAAGGTTTTTCAAAATTGTTCTTGTACTCAGAAATTATTAGCCGGAGGTAATGGTAATATTTTTTCTTTTCAAACCGTTAAAGCGGATATTGGTGAAGGCATGGATAGATGGGCTAATGGGAGTCTTAAACAAATATTTAAAGAGGTAGTAATTATTAATTCATTAAAATCATCAGAGATTAACCAAGAAATAGATGTTTTTATAATTCCCCAAATAATGGATATATGGTGTTTTCCCCAAGGCGAAGTTCTTGTTACTTCCAAGTGGACTGTTGTCAGCCCTGAAGGTAAAATTTTATATATGAATACCTTCAGAAGTGATATCAGAGATTCTGTTATGGACCCCGTGTTTTATAGGGCTATGATGATGCCCTTATTTTTTCCCGTTTCTGGTGTTTTCTTTGGGCCAAGCCGGACAAACGTACTTGAAAAAAGTATGAATCGTGTAGTAAACGACCAATATCAGCAATTTCTTACAGACATTTTATCATATAACTGGTGGGAGAATATTAAATAGGAAGTCTAATTCATCTATGTGGCTTTAGGGAACAAGCACGGCAGATTCATCTGAAGCAATACTGTTTTAAAGCAGTTAAGTTATTTATAGTGCAAGAAACGGGGTCAATCTTGCAAACATGCAAAAAATGAAGGTAGGGATAGCGCCTATTTTTATTGACATTGAATTTATAAATGGACATGGAAATTAAAGATTGATAAGCTGTCTTATCCACCGCCTTGACTTTTTCTTCTATACGTAGTAAATTAGATATAAATACGTGGAGGTGCATATGCCGAAATCTAAACTAACGTTATATATGGATGAAGACATAACCCGGCTTGCGCATAAGACGGCTAAGTTAACGGGGAAATCCGTTTCAGTTATGGTTAAGGAATTTTTTCTCCAGCGGGAGAAAGAGTCGCAGTCTAAAGAAATCTCGCCGTTTGTTTCAAGGTGGATTGGCATGTTAAGGACCAAGAAGTCTTATAAGGCACTCAGAGACGAGCATATCGCATCCCGGCTTAAGAAATATGAAGATACTGATTGATACAAATATAATATTGGATGTTCTGACAAAACGGGAGCCATTTTATATGGATTCGGCAAGGGTGTGGACGCTTGGCAGGGAAGGTGTTATTCAAGGTTGTATTTCAGCAATTTCAGTCAATAACTTTTATTATATTTTAAGCAAACTTAAGGGAGTGAAGGCTGCGGAGCCGTTAATAGACCAGATATTGGAAGATTTTAGAATAATTGCTTTCACAAAGAATATCTTAAAGCAGGCAAGGTCGATCGCCGGCAAGGACTTTGAGGATTTAATTCAATATTTTTCAGCTATTCATGAAGGATGCGAGTGTGTCATTACAAGAAATAACAAAGACTTTCCGTCTGTGGGGATAAAAATAATGACTCCAGCAGAATTCTTAAAGATATTTGTGAAATAGACGAAACAATGCTGTTTTTTCTACCCCATTCACTGATAAGTAAGAAACTTACAGAAGCTGTACGGGTTGGCAATTTTATAATTAATCCGCTTTTGATTCCTGCAGCTCTTTACTTAAAAAAATAAGGAATTTTTTAATCTCACTGATAAATCTTTCCGCAACATTATCAAATTTTTCCGCAAGGTATTTAATCCTGTCGCCTTTAAGCTCAAAACCATAGATATTTCTGAATACATGCCTGAAAGACAGGTATTCGTCAAGTTCAGCGGCAAGTTCCTCGGAAATTACTGCCGGTCTTATATCTTTAATCGGGATAGTCATTCTAACCAGCAGCGACTTATGCCATTTGTCCGAATCTTCATAACTGCCGTTAATGCCGCTCGCTGTTTTTTTAAAGACCCTTTCACAGCAGTTATAAAAATCATGCAGAATGGAACCAATTGAACGCCTGAATGTTATAGAATTTTCAGATTTTATTTTCATCAGTTCCTTCCTGAATTCATTAATATTTTCAAGCTCTTTTTCTATTTCAGAGATGATTTCCCTTAAAATATCTTTATCCAATTTTCAATCCTTTCCGCAAAATTTTTTCCTTAAAGCTGTCCTCAAGATCCTCAAAAGGCTTCAAATCAATTCTATACCTGCTTTCTTTTATTAAAAATGCATGCGCCTTAAAAAAATCCTCCACTTTCAAACCTTTTATTACCATATCAATGTCTGAATGTAATCTGAACTTTCCTGATAAAAGCGAGCCGAAAAGATAAATCGCCTCAAACTTATAGCGCTTGCTTAAAAGGAAAGCGAGCCTTTGCGCCTCTTTCATGGCATTATTTCTTAATATCGTTAGTTTTTTTTCTCTTTCTTTTAAAACGGCCTGAAGAGCCATAAATAGTTACCCGCAAATTGATCTTCCCCGTGGCAAGACCACCGGGAACCTGTATGCCGACAGGCAGGTACGCTCGCTATTCATTAATTTTAAGTCATATAGTAGCAAATTACTACAAAAATTTGTAAAGCAAAAAGCCGGTTGCATAACTGCAACCGGCTTAAAAAAACAAATTCTGACTCTGGATTCCCTTAATATTAGTGTCTTACGCTTATTGTATCCTGTCATTCCTGCGAAGGCAGGAATCCAGAGGAACGGACTGGATTCCCCCGTATCAAGTACGGGGCAGGCTCCGTTAAGCACGGAATGACAGCATAGCGGACATTACTTACGCGGTTTTCAATAATTGTTATCCGGCAGCCTCGTATTTTTTCATTCTCCAGTATTCTGCATTAAGCGTTTCAACCACGTAATCCAGCCTACCCGTCCTCACCAGTTTTCCAAGCGCTGTAAAAATAACCCCCGGATGCCTGAAGATGATGGAAAACAGTATTCCGTAGAAGCTGATATTCCCGGTGGCAGTAAAATAATTCTTCCAGAAGAAGTGGTTCTGCAGTTTTTTGCGTATGTCCCTTAATTCCTCTTTCTCAAAGGTTATCTTCATCAGCGGCAGTTCCGGCTGCCTGTGCGCCCATATGTCTGAGAATGGAAGGTTCGGGTCCAGCCATTTATTCTTAATTGCCATTTCATAAATTTCCGTACCCGGATATGGGGTCAGGAAGTAAAATGCAGTGTAATCGGCATTAATCTCTTTAGCCACAGAAAAGCTCTGCTGTATGTCTTCCATGGTTTCTTCAGGGTTGCCGATTATAAATGTAGCCAGGGTCCTGATGTCCAGTTTTCTGCAAAGCTCAAAGGATTTTTTAATCTGCGAAGTCCTGTCGCCGTGTCCGCCCTTGCCCAGTACCTTCAGCATCTTTTCCGAGCCGCTCTCAACGCCGAAGTCAAGCTGGACAAGTCCCCGGTCTTTCATTAACCTCATCAATTCCTCATCAGTCTGGTCCACCCTTGACTGGCATCCCCATTTTATATCCAGATTTCTGCGTTTTAAGTCATCGCAATATTCCCTGACCCATTCAGGCCTTAATGTAAAACTGTCATCGCAGAAATATATGCCTTTTATGTCGTATGTCTTATGGAGAAATTCTATCTCGTCAACAACGTTCTTAACCGAGCGTCTCCTGGTCTTTCTTCCGAATATGTTATGGCTTCCGCAGTATATGCATCTGAACGGACAGCCCCTGCTTGTAACAACAGTGGTCTGGTTCTTGGTGGCATAACCCCTGATAATACCCGGCGGTTTGAGATACGGTCCCATGTCTATCAGGTGTCTTGCAGGAAACGGAATTGTATCAATATCAGGTATCATGTCGCGCCTGCCGTTATCTATAATTTTTCCGTTCTCATGGTACATGACGCCCTTTACGCCTGCCAGCCCCTGCTTCTTCTCCAATTTTTCACATGCCTCTACAATCGTATCCTCGCCCTCTCCGAGCACAATGAAATCCGCATCAAACTCATTTATGGTTTCCATAGGCTTAACCGTCGGATGAACGCCGCCCAAGCAGTACATAGCGTCAGGTATTTCTTTTTTTAATCCTCTGAACAATTTCAGTGCCCTCTGATAGCCTACAGTCAAAAAACCCAGTCCGATAAGGTCCGGCTTAAACTCTTTTATCTCTTTCAGAATGCCTGCCTGATACTCAGGGTCGGCATCAAAAATCTGCACCTTGTGCCCTGCTTTTTCAAGGACAGCCGCGATATACATCAGTCCAAGCGGTGGAACTACATTATTACCGTCAAGCACCTGTGCATTTACTAAACTAACTCTCATATTATTACCTCCTCATTAGGTATTTTTTTATCTGCTCTGCGATTTATGGGCAGCCGCCGCATGTAATTTTCTGCGGTTTAAATCCCTTCATTGTGACCGAATAGAAATTTATATACTCTACCTTTTTGTAGAGATAGTTTTTAGTCAGATTTACATTTGTAAGTCCGGCCTCCACTGCCGCCTCCAAAAACCTTTCCTCTGTCAATGCTCCGGAAAGACATGCGGCCCACAGCTCTTTGTCCCTCCTCATAAAGCCCGGAATAGGCTTATCCGCAACTATGTCGGAGATGACAAACCTGCCGCCGGGTTTCAGCACCCTGAAAACCTCATCCATGACCTTAGCCTTATCTTCTGTCAGATTAACAACACAGTTTGATATTACAAGGTCAATGGAGTTGTCCTCTACAGGCATATTCATCAATTCCCCTTTTTTGAATTCAACAATATCGTAGCCCAAAGATTTAGCAACCTTTTTTGCGCTTTCCGCTGCCTTCTCAACCATCTCGTCAGTCATGTCAAGCCCTATCACCCTGCCGTTTTTGCCGAGCCTCTTTGCGGCGATAAAACAGTCTATGCCGGCGCCTGAGCCTAAATCCAGGACCACATCCCCTTCCTTAAGCTCTGCTATTGCCGCAGGATTACCACAGCCGTAGGATACATCAAGCACCTCTGTCGGGATATGCTCCAAATCCTTGGGGTTATATCCCGTGGGGCAATAATAATTTGCCTCGGCAACATGAGCGGCAGTTGAAAACTTCTTTTTTACGGTCTTTGTCACCTGCCCTTTTATGTCCGGCTTGCAGACTGCTTCATCATCCTCAACATCAACCGCCAGAACGCATGAACAGTGGTAGCAGCCTACCTCAAAGTTGTCATCAATGGTCTTAAAAGAATGACTGAGATACGGCGGGAGTTTTCCGTCCATTGCATTATAAACAAATGGAGTGGCATACCCTTTTTTCTTTGCATCAGAAGGCGCGCCTTCTCTGGCCAGGTCCCAAAGTATTTCTTCAAACAATGTCTTATAAGTTAAACAATAAGGCTCCTGCGCCATAAAAGAGCCTTTCCCGGTTTCAACCTCGCTTGCATAGTAACTCTGGGCAGTGCATCCGCCGCCGCAAAAATACTTTAAATAACACGCACTGCACTCTTCCTTATCCTTAACACTGCTGTTTCTAAACCCTGCCATGACCTTTGAATTCAGCCATATGTCCTTCAGGCTCTTTTCCCTGATAGAGCCTGCATCAAACCGCTTATCGCCGTTAAAAGAGGCGCACGGATATACATGCCCGTCTGAATTCACACATACCTTTTCATAGCAATTGTTGCAGAGGTCGTTTTTTCTGCCCCTTTTAGCCTTCAGCCTGACCTTGAGGGATTCTTCATTATCAACAATTATCGCGCCTTCTTTATAAATCTTCCTCAGGTCCTGCATTATATTTGATATCCTGTCCGAAGGGACCAGCAGTTTATCCACATTGCTTGCCCCGCGTCCCCGCGTGTGCATCCAGAGGATATGATGGTCCTTGACTCCGAGTGTTGACAAAAACTTAGAGGTATCTGTTACTGAATCCTCATTATACTTGCTGATTGCGGTGGCAATCACCGGGGTTATACCGATATCAATCAGTTTCTTTACCCCTTCAACCGCCTTGTTGAAACTGCCTTTACCGCGGATGCTGTCATGTATTTTTGCGTCAGGACCCTCTAAGCTTGCCTGTATTGTAAGCAGCGGGCTTTTAAAATCTTTTAATGCTGATATTTTCTTATCATCAAACAGGGTTGCATTTGTCTGTATAATCAGTTCCTTGTTTTTTTCTTTGGTTATATATTTTATCACCTCAAAAATATCATCCTTCATAAACGGCTCTCCGCCTGTAATATAAAACCGCTTGACGCCTAACTCTATCGCCTCATCCACAAGCTTTTTAATCTCTTTTCCGGTCAGTTCATCCTTCAATTCCTTACCTGCGCTCACAAGACAGTGCTTACACCTGAGATTGCACTGCATTGTATTATATATCCATAGCTCATCCATTTTATGAGGCGCTATTACCTTGCCCCTGCCGGGATATTCGCGGATTAAAAAAGGCGAACCGGAAATAAATTCCATAGTGCCTGCGGCATTAATAAATTCAGCTGTCTCTTTCTTAATATGCTCAGCGCCGGAGGCCCCGTATTTCGCAAACATAGCTTCCTGAATGTCAGATACCTTATGCTTGCCGTCGCAAAGGGCTATAATCTCAGCGCCTATATTGTTTGTGCTGAGCCAGTTTGGCGACTGGGGGTCAATGAGAAGAAAAACACCGTTTTTTTCTTTTTTAATATATTGGGGGGAATACAGTAGATCATCGGGTTTAAAGGTCTTAAACTCCGATTCCTTAACCTTCCACTTGTCAATCTGATACTGCTCAAGCCTTGTTTCTCGTGATTCACAACAGGATTTTGCCATTGAAGACTCCTTTATAACTATATAAAAAAATTTTACACTTTATTGCCGGTCAAAGTCAAGTATTCCCCATTATATTTATAATTTTCTTAAGAAATCCAATACTTAAATATAGTCAGCAGTATTTTATAACTTGCCATTACAGTACCTTTTAATGTCCCTGAGACTTTTGATTTGCCGACCCTGACCCTGTATCTGACAGGCATTTCTTTTATTTTATAACTTTTTTTTACTGCCTTAATCTGCATCTCAACGGTCCATCCATAAGTCGTATCCTGCATATTTAAGTCAATCAGCTTATCAAACCTGATGGCCCTGAACGGACCAAAGTCAGTATATGAAAAACCAAAAAGGATTTTGATGAGAAGCGTGCCGAATTTATTCCCGTAGAAAGACTGCGGCGTCATTGAACCTTTTTCCCTCTCGCCCTTTGACCTTGAACCCAGCACCAGGTCATAACCGTCTTTAATAATGGGCCTTATCAGGGAAGTAACCTCTTCAGGATAATCACTGTGGTCTCCGTCAAGAAATACTATAATGTCAGGCCGTTTCTGCCCTGCATATTCAATGCCTTTGAGGCAGGCATTGCCATAACCCCTTCTCTCCTCTTTTATAACAGATGCACCGCATTCCTGCGCAACGAGAAATGTCCTGTCAGAACTGCCGTTATCAACAACGATTATTGCATCAACTATGTCTTTAGGAATCTCTGCTATGACAAGCGGCAAAGCCTTTTCTTCATTCAAGGCGGGGATTATTACGACAATTTTTTTACCTGACAGCATTCCACCACTCGCTCCACCACTGTATCGTATTCTCCATAAACAATACCCTTTCAGGCACTGAAAAATATATCACAGTCAGTATTAATACTGTCAGTATATACAAAACCAGTAAAATGTCTTTTTTCTGTTCCTCTCTCACTTGATAAATTTCATTATTTTATAATTTTCGTCCGAATAAACGACCTTGAATTTTTCAGAGGGAGCGCTGAGCCACCAGAATCTGCTGATAAGCTTCCTTGCCTTATCCACCCATTTATCCTCTTCAGAATTCTGTCTGATTAATACATATGTTACATTATTTTTCTTTAAGTTTTCCAACCATTCGTTATAACTCTCTGACTTGATATAAATTATTCTGTTTGAAAAAGCGCTGTTCCATAACGGTGAGAGAAACAGAGGCTCAAAAGTATATGCCAGCGTATCTCCTCTTACGATATTATTGCCTATCCATATCCAACAACCGTATTCCTGCCTTGCATGCAGGTCTATGTTGAACGGGGCATGTCTTGATATTGAGCGTTCTTTTGCAGGCAGGCGGACAAATTCTCTGATTTTTGAAGGCATGATGCAGGGGGAATTTGCTGTAAGAAATGTATAGACAGCAAGTAAAAGCGCTATGATTTTAAGCCATTTGCCTTTTACACAAAAATAATCAAGCGCAGTGCCAAAAGAAACAGCGCCTAATCCAACAATAAAAATTACATATCTTGTGTTCCAGTTTCTCGGATAAACAAGAAATATTATGATAAGGATTGCACTGACAAACAGAAAGTCGTAATTTTTATTTTTTACAGCAGACACAAGAGAAAATACAACAGTCGGCAGAAAAAGAATAAACCATACAGGGCCAAATCCGCTAAGCCTTGAGTCATATAGATAATATTCAACCCTTTCAAGCCATACATAAAACAACTGCGCCGGCAAAGTTAATCCTTTAAAAACCTGCGGAGGGGGGTCTATTATCCCGCCGTATAATCCCTTAAAGAGAGTTGTGTTGAAAATGGTTATATTTATTGGATATACGGGATTGTTGTACAAGACCCAGTTTTTCACATACCAGTAGCCTCCAAGTAAAAAGGCCGGCAGTATAAAATATAGTGAATAAAACCGTAATGTGTGATGCGTAATGCGTAATGCGTCAGTTTTTAAAAAATTGAAATTTTTTAAAACATTTTTAAGTGTTAATATAACTACAAGCACAAGCGCAAATATCGGGCCCGAACCTTTTGAGCCTAATAAAATCCCGGTCGTAAGTCCTGAAAGAAGCACTGGAATTTTATTTTCCTTGAGGCGGTTCAGCACAGATTCGTTTTTTGCATAATTTTCAGCGCCGTCATACATCAGGAAATTGACAGCAATCAGGAATAACACCGACACGGCAATATCTATATAATTTGTCGTAGACTGCAGGATTACTATGGGAGTGAAAAAAAACAGCAGGGCGGAATATACGGCATGTTCCTCCTTTATTCTCATTTTTACGGCAATGCTGTATACAGTGAAAACCCCTGCTATGGTAAACAGGAGCTGGCTCAAATCCGCAATAATATCACTTTTTAAGAAAATAATATTCCAGAGAAAAAATAGCTCCATGTTTTTTGGAAAAATATTTATAAAAAGATCAATAAAAGAGGGCGCCGGATTCTCCTGAATAGCTCCGCCTTGCATGATATAGCCTGCTATGGGAAGGTGATACCACAGCGCATCCCACGTATATGACGGAAAAAGCCAGCCTATGAAAATCATGTAACAGAGGTAAATTAAAAAAATTGTAAACAGGCAGAGTAATATCTTATCTTTTTTTATTATATTGGAGAACAGATTTGCCTCATTCCTAAACTCTAATAGAAAATTTTTAAAAATATTTTTATCTAAAAATCCCCCTTTACCCCCCTTTTGCAAAGGGGGGGCGGGGGGATTTAATAACCTATTATTGCCTGAGTGCACCGCCAGTATTAAGACAATAAGCGATATAAAAACATTCAAATAAAAAAGAGGCATTGCATAGAGCCTCTTAAATACCACGCCCAGAATCATTTCTGTAACTATTATCTGGGTCAGGCTCAGAACAAAAGCACCTAAAACTCCGTCAATGAACGGTAGTTGACATCCTCCGTTAGAAAGTTCAGGTAAGGTTTTCTTTCTGACGGGGTAAAGGAGAAGATACCATGAGGAGAAGAGCAGAAGATTTACGGCAATATAAATTGCACTGTTTAAAAACATAGTATCCATAAAACTCCGGACTCATTTGTCCTCACTTTTTTTTCTTACCTGTTATCTTATTAATAAAATTTTCTATAAAATTAGGGTCGGTAATCTTATGGTAAATCCTGAATTCTTCTTCCGCTTTATCCTTCAGTCCCCATTTTTCATAGATTAATCCCGTATCATAATGCGCATGAGGATGCTTTGAATCTATCTCCAAGGCTTTTTTATACTCGTTAAGCGCCTCCTCATACCGTCCGTTGATCCTGTAAATATACCCCATATCATAATGCGCATATACATTCTTCGGATTAATCTCCAGCGTTTTTCTGTATCTTTCAATTGCCTTGTCGTAAAGCCCCTTTTCCCTGTAAATATAGCCTAAGTCGTAATTGGCGTCCGGGTGTTCTGGAAAAATTTTTAACAATCTCAGATATATATCCTCAGCCCCGTCAAAGTCCATTTTATCCTTCAGCATTAAACCCAAATGATAATAGGCATATGCATCCCGGGGGTTAGTGTTGATTGCCTTTGTAAATTCAGCTATAGCCTTATCATTCTGTTTAACCGTCTGATAAAAAATTGCCATGAGTGTATGGCTGTGTTTGAAAACATAAAGGGAGAAAATTGTCAGCAGCAGTACAAATAAGAGGGAAAAAGGTATTTTTTTAATTATTGAAGCCACTTATTAAACGGAATGAACATTTGCCCGGCCTCATCATATTTCATGAAAGGCCGGGACAATATTATCTAAATTAAAACGTATAAACCAATCCTGCGTTATATGTCTCTCCCACTCCTGCATCATTGGTTTCAAATATGCCTGCGCCGCCGACATCAACAGCATAGGACAGCACAAACTGCGTATTTTTAAAAGGTAAATTGTAAATCAGGGATGCCCCCACATTTAAAACCTGCTGCTCAAGGCCCAGCGAATCCCTGATCAGGACATTATCCTGTTGAGACCGGCGCCCGCCATAAGCATAATTAGCTTTTATCATCTCATCTGAAACATATGCATTTCCGACAGACCGTGTCCAGTCTACAATGGCTCCTAGACCTACCTTGGATGCAATTTGGTAGCCGCCGCTTATTGAAACCTTAATCTGATCCGAAGGTTTAAAGGCATAGTATTTACGATTCTCAAAACGATATTTATATCCTCCGTTGAATACGGCATAACCTTTTCCTAACCCTCTGCCATAGAGCAGAGCCAGCGTTGCATCATACTGGCCGTCGCCTAAACTTAATGACTCCAAGGGATTGCCGTATTTATATGCCTCGGGGATCTTCACCGTGCCTTGCAGTGACAGCGGTCCGCCTCCAAGACTCTGCATAAGATTGTATCTTAGACCCAAATCTATATCGCCTATTCCGCTCGGGCCCCGTTCCCCGGAATACTTAATAGTATCTGCCGATATCGTCTCTTTCAAAGGGATTGTGGTAAAGATTGTAAGTGAATCAATAAGTCCGTATTCTCCATAATAAGTAATGCTTCGCGATACAAATTTAGAAGCCTCAATCCGTTCCTTGCCCTTGGTTGCGCCTACGGCAACATCATTCCTTGTCTCAAGAGAGGTGTATTTATGGCTTGAGACGTAATAGCCATAAGTCAACTGGTTATAGGCATGACCTTTTGCCTGCGTCCATCCTGCAAAAGAATCATTTGCAATAAAAATAATACTGCTTAATAAACTGATAAAAACAATTATAAGCTTTTTTGTCATGTTCCCCTCCGGAAAATATAAGTTATCTAATATAACAAGTAAATTATTTATTTTCTACACTTTTTACTGGGCCGTAATTATGTCCTTGATGTTAGAGGTAAAATACTGCATAAATTTTAAAATCATCCGTCCAAATAATACTTGGAATAAAGATAAAAATGCAACATAAAAAAAACCCATCTGGAATATCATCAAAAATGGTATGGAAATATAGATTTTGTTAACATAAGCAAAATATATATTAAAGGTAAAATAAAACCCCAAAAGCAGTTCAATTATCGGCATAAGAGTTGTCTTGCCTTTGTATTTCTTATCAGCCCATTTGTCCTTTTTACCCTCAATTTTAAATTTAGGGGTGCGGGTAAATTCGGTCTCACGGTTAAAAAGCGCCTCCAGCACCGCCTTTGAATTATTGACAGACAGCCCGATGCCGAGCGACATTAGTGCCGGCAGATAAATCAGTCTTGACTTCCAGTCTTTATAAGCCTCTTTCTGTGAGCACATGTAAAAAAAAGAAATGCCGACTGTTGCGACCAGGAGGAAGGGCACATCAGTCACAAGCATATGAAACCATCCGATATTAATCCTGGCCACCATAGACGGATACATCAACATTGCCAGCAGCAACATAAACAGATAGGAAATATTGTTTGTCAGATGGAAAAATGCTTCTACTTTAACCTTCCATGGAAGATTGCTTTTCATTATTGCAGGCAGCAGCTTTTTTGCCGTCTGTATGGAGCCTTTTGCCCATCTGTGCTGCTGCGTCTTAAATCCATTAATATCTACCGGTATCTCTGAAGGGGCGGTCTCATCCTTTAAAAATATGAACTTCCATCCTGCTAACTGCGCCCTGTAGCTTAAATCCAGGTCTTCTGTCAGAGTATCGTTCTGCCATCCGCCTGCGGTCTCTATCGCCTTTTTTCTCCAAACGCCTGCCGTGCCGTTAAAGTTAAAAAATCTGCCTGACCAGTTCCGTGCCGTGTGTTCAATCACAAAATGTCCGTCAAGCATCATGGACTGTATCCTCGTAAGCAGGGAGTATTTTGTGTTTATAAAGCTCCACCTCGTCTGCACCATGCCTACGGATTTGTCAGAAAAATAATGGATGGTTTTTTGCAGGACATTCTTCTGCGGAACAAAATCGGCGTCAAATACTGCGACGAATTCACCCTTTGCGTTCTTTAGCCCTTCTGCCAATGCGCCTGCCTTGAAGCCATCCCTCCGGCTGCGATGAATATAATTAATGTCATACCCCTGTTTTTCAAATTCGCCGACACATTCTTGTGCAATCATTACAGTCTCATCAGTGGAGTCGTCAAGAACCTGAATATCCAGCAGCTCTTTCGGATAGTCAATTTCGCAGGATGCCGTAATCAGCCGCTTCACCACATACATTTCATTAAATAAAGGAAGCTGTATTGTCACATGCGGCAGAGGCGTTAATTTTCCATTTGAGACCGGTTTGTTTTTCTGGTGTTTATAATAAAGGTACACCATATAATAGCGGTGGGCGGCGTAGATAAATACGCTTATCAGGATACAAAAATAAATCGCTATAAATAAATAAAGAAGCATACTGCCGTAATTAAATCCTTACATTGAAAATCTTATACAATTAAATTGCAGTTTAACAGCTTAATAGAATACTGCTTTCTGCATTTACTGTCAAGGAAATAACTATGATTATTTAAATTTGAAATTTAGTTATTAGATATTAAAATGAGGCGCGATTATGTTTGCTGCTTTCCCAGGTACTTCAGATGCTTTTTAAAGAAGCGGAGGTCTTTAATAGTGTCCACGTCATACCAGAAAGGAAGCAGGAAAAATTTAATGCGGGATGCGTCTAATCTGTCAATTGTTTTAATCAGCACCTCGCTGGTATCCCATGGAATATTGTCAAAAACCTTTGGAAAGACCTTCCTTGCCCCGATTAGATAATAACCGCCGTCACAGCATGGACCGAGGACAAAATCATTCTTATCCAGTTCGGAAAAGGCCTTTTTTATGAATTTAACCGGTATTGTAGGGCTGTCAGTGCCGATTATAATTACCTTTTTATAGCCTTTTTTAAAATGGTCTTTAAAGGCATTAAGTATCCTTGCGCCAAGGTCCTTCCCCCGTTGATTAAACATTTCAAACCAATGCGTTGCGGCAAGCCCTTTCAAAAAATCATCATCTTTCGTGGGAGCACAGCCTAAAAATTTATCAACGCCTTTTAATTTTGAACATCTGCCGGCTATTTCTCTGACAAAAGACTTATAGATTTTCAGTCCTTCCTCAGGAGAAATATCAGGCTGGAGTCTTGTCTTCACTTTGCCCGGAATCGGGGTCTTGGCAAAAATAATTAAAGCGGCTGTTTTCATTTACAGCATGATTATAGCAGATATAAAAATCTATTTTCATCCTACATGTCTCTGAAGGGCAAGGGGATAAAGGTTATTATGAAGATGAGAAATGACGCCAGGCCTATGAGTTTTCGTTTTCTGTCAAGCTGTATTTCAGGATAAACCACCGGCGGATGACTGCGGCTTATTAAAGTCAGCAAAACAGCCCACATCATCCAGCCTTCCCAGTAAGTCAGCCCGAGGATAAACAGGACAATTATTACGAGGGTGGTGATCCATCTGTGCTTTTCCCCAAAAACCGCATATGCAATGTGTCCTCCGTCAAGCTGTCCCACAGGCAGTAAATTTATTGATGTAATGAAAAGTCCGATCCAGCCTGCAAAGGCAATGGGGTGAAGCAGGATATCATATTTTTCCGGGTCTATTCGCAAGATTGTTTTTGACAGGAATGAAAATAGTATTGAACCGCCTAACGAAAAACCGCCTTTTGCCAGTCCTAAAGGTATGATTTCCGAATAGTTAAGCCCGATTATCACAGCGGCTACAGCAACTATAAATCCTCCAATAGGCCCTGCGGCCCCGATGTCAATAAGGGAGCGCTTGTCGTAAATTGGAGGCGACATTTTTATAATTGCGCCGAAAGTCCCTATCATTGAAGGCGCCGGTATGAAATAAGGCAGTGTGACGGATACATTATGCCTGCGCGATATGAAATAATGGGAAAGTTCATGCGCTATCAGGATAGTCATGATTGATATTGAAAACGGAAAACCGAGATAAATTTTTTCAGGTTTTTCCCATGGCACAATTCCCTGCATCAGTGCGCCTGCCATAAGGGTAGTTATGGATGTAAGAATGAAGAGCAGGACATGCAGTCTGGTAAGTCGGTGAGGCATAGTTATTGTTTATTCTCCATCACGGCGGGTTTGTATTTACTTGCTATCTTGTGAATGATGAAGTAGCTAATTAAGGCTGAAATAACCGCTATGATTAATGTGCCAACAATAAACGGGACTACTAGATAGCCTAATTTTTCCATGAAAGTGAGAATAGTTAAATCAGCCCAGTCAATATCAGGAATTATTTGTTTTACCCCGGTTAATTTAGCCCCGACCCACAGGCATAAGGAATATACAGGAACAAGTGTCCACGGGTTCAGCATGGCTACTCCTGCAAATGCGACAAGCTTATTCAGACGGAATACCCACGCCAGAAAAATA
This sequence comes from Nitrospirota bacterium, assembly GCA_016212185.1. Taxonomy (NCBI): domain Bacteria; kingdom Pseudomonadati; phylum Nitrospirota; species Nitrospirota bacterium. Next base: position 7,260 of record JACRGX010000002.1, on the reverse strand, counting down.
GCGCCTACCGTGTGCAGCCCCAGAAAAGGCGATATTCCCATAAATATGCCGATAGAAAATGACAGCGCAATGCGGTGCGGCGTATCGTTAATATAAAAAATTTGTTTTAATTTATCTCTAAATGCCATAGTGTTTCTTTCATTGCAAAATGCAAAATTAACATTTATCAATTTTCAATGATAATTGATAATTTTTACTTGAATTTTTTACCGGTTGACTTCTTGCCCCCTTCTTTAAAATGTTCATATCCTTCCGGTTTGAATGCTTTTTCCCTGCCGTCAGGATGAACGACAAATCTCTCCCCGGAAATTATCTCGCCTATTCTGAACGCATTTGTCTTAAAACTTGCCGGTGCAGTAAAAAGCAGGGCATAGTCTTCTCCGCCTTTTAAGGCAAAGCCCATTGGGTTTACCTTCAGTTTTTTGGCAGTCCCGGCGAGTTCCCCTGAGACAGGTATTTGGTCCAGATATATCCTTGCGCCTGTTTTGCTTTCATCGCATATGTGACTTAAATCTATCAGAAGTCCGTCGCTAATATCAATCATGGAGTTTATGCCTTTGGTATTTTTTACCGGTGCAATTTCAGGCTGGAGGTGCCGCTTAAGTAAAGGTAAAATAGAGCGTACCGTGAATTTATTATTACTAATTTTGCATTTTGCATCGCTAATTTTGAAATTTGTCCCGAATAAGTCGGGATGAAATTTGAATTTTTTCAGTAACAAAAGCCCCATAGCTGAGTCCCCGAGCGTCTTTGTTACGAAAATGGCGTCTCCCGTCTTTGCGCCTGAGCGTGGAATTATTTTATTGCATTTGCCGATTAAGGTTCCGCTGATTATGAGTCCGTGTTTTGAGGCGCACGTATCGCCGCCTATGATATTTATTTTAAATTTATTTGCGAGCGCTCTCATGCCTGCATATAATTCATCAATATGGTTTGATGTGAAGTGCCCGGGCGCCGCAAGACCCACAAGAAAATACTTTGGCTTCCCGCCCATTGCAAGTATATCGCTAATGTTTACGGCTAATGCCTTGTATCCAAGCTGGTAGAATGTTGTAAATGAAAGGTCAAAGTGTATGCCCTCAATGAGCATATCAGTGGTAATAAGCGTTATGCCTCCGCGGATTTTTACGGCCGCCGTATCATCGCCGATGCCTTTAAGAATTTCAGGCGCAGCGCTTGCTGAAGACATCCTGAGTTTTTTTATGAGATTAAACTCGCCAAGCTGTGAAAGACGCATTGTTTAAGTTCTTCCTCCTTAAACTACTTCCCTCCCCCTTGACGGGGGAGGGTTAGGGTGGGGGTGGTTATGAAAATTCTTCCCCCTCCCCTTAGTCCCCTCCCGCAAGGGGAGGGGAGATTTTAGATACCCATCAGCATGTTGCAGGGAGGTTCTTTCCTGCTGTTTAGTCCAGATCAAGATTTTTCTTTTCCTCTTTTTTAGTTCCTGTTGAGACTTGTTTTGAATATACCTTAGGGGCAGTGCCCTGTTTAAAAAATTCAGTCATCCGGTCGGTTTTATTTGTAGCAAGGAGTCCTGTGCCCGGGTCAATCTCTGCTGTTATGATTCCATCGGGTATGCGGAATGTTTCACCTGCCGTATCTTCATCACCCTGAGCATACAGTGCCTCTTTCATAAAGGCTACCCATGCAGGTGATGCCGCCCTTGCGCCGGTTTCTCCGTGACCGAGTGAACGCATATCATCAAACCCAACCCAGACGCTTGCAGAAAGCGCAGGCGTGTACCCGACAAACCAGGCATCCCTGTATTCATTGGTAGTGCCTGTTTTTCCGGCCACAGGCACCTGAAGCGCCTTTGCCCTCCAGCCTGTCCCGTGCTTTACAACGTCCTCAAGCATGGATGTGGCGAGGAACGCGGTCTGAGGACTAATGACCTCAGTGCCCTCCGGTTTGTTTTCCTCAATAACCTCGCCGCTGCTGTCTGTGATGTATTTTATTGCAATAGGCGTCATCCTTACGCCTTCGTTTGCAAAAACAGAAAATGCCGAAGTCATCTCAAGCGGGCTTACGCTGAGTGAGCCGAGCGCAAGCGTTAAGTCCTCGGGAAATGGTCCCTGAAACCCAAGATTTTTTGCAAACTCTATGACATTTCCCACGCCTACCTTTTCAAGCAGTTTTATTGTCACTATGTTTCTTGAATACGCAAGCGCTTCTCTTAAACGAGTTGCCCCCCAGTATTCATGGTCATAATTCTCAGGCTGCCAGTCGCCAAGCTGTCCGCTCGGGTAGCTTACAGGCTCGTCAATAATAATGCTTGCAGGGGTGAAACCTTTATCCATTGATGCGGAATATATTATCGGCTTAAAAGCCGAACCGGCCTGTCTCTTTGCCTGCACGGCCCTGTTAAATTCACTTCGCATGAAATCATAGCCGCCTGCCATTGCCTTTATATGTCCTGTTAACGGCTCCATTGCGACAAGCGCGCCCTCTACAACAGGTTCCTGTTCAAGCAGGAAAACAGGCGCTTTGCCCTGAAGTGTCTTGATGCGGACCTTTATAATATCGCCTGTCTTTAAAATGTCTGTGAGCGTGAAATTTTTAAATTCCTTGATTATTTTTCTTTTAGCGTCTATGAGCCTGCTGGCCCATAAAGAATCCGAGAGGAATATTTTTCCTGTAATCCCCCTGGCCTTTACCTGCGCCTCATCTGCCGATGCCTTAAGCACTATGCCTGTCAGAATATCTCCCGGGTTCATCAGGACCTTTGGGAGCGGTTCGTTCTCCTTCAGCATGTCTTCAGGGTCAATATCCTTGTGCCCGGCAGGTCCCCTGAAGCCCTGTCTTTTGTCCACATCCCGCAGTCCTGCCTGCAGCGCCCTTATTGCTGCAACCTGCATTTTCATATTAAGGGGAGTATAAACCCTGAGCCCTCCCTTATAGACCGCCTCAATGCCGTATTTGTCCTCAAGATATTTTCTTATGTATTCAAAAAAATAACTCGGAGCTTCATATCCATATCTCAGGCTTGAAAGATAAAGCGGTTTTTCATAAGCGCCTTTTATTTCTTTCTCTGAGATATAGTCCGCATCCTCCATTCTTTTAAGCACAACGTACTGTCTTTCCTTTGCCTTATCAAGATTATTGTATGGCGAATAAGTGTTAGGCGCCTTGATTATGCCGGCTAAAAGCGCGGCCTCGGAAAGATTTATGTCCGGGATGGATTTGCCGAAATATGTCCTTGCCGCCATTTCAATTCCATAAGCCCCGTGCCCGAAGTATATTCTGTTTAGGTAAAGTTCAAGTATCTCATCTTTTGACAGGTTTTTTTCAAGCCTGAATGCAAGGATTACCTCCCGGACCTTCCTCTGAAGGGTTTTCTCAGGCGCAAGAAAGATCACCTTTGCAAGCTGCTGTGTTATAGTGCTTCCGCCTTCCTTCATTCGGAGGGAGATGGTATCTTTTAAAAACGCCCGTGCGATGGCGATGTAATCAATTCCTTTATGGGACCAGTATCTTGCATCTTCTGTGGCAATGACTGCGTTTATAAGATTTTTCGGGATTTTTTTAAGGGGTGTGTATATGCCTTTTTCCTCTTTGAATTCGCCTATGACAGTGTCATCATCCGCATAAATTTTTGTGCCGCTGGCAGGTTTATAGCTCTTGATTTCCTCTATCTGGGGAACCCCGCGTGTGAGCGCAAGATAACTGCCGGCGGCAATTCCCCCTATAAAGATGAGAACAAAAACAAATGATAAGATTAAAACTTTTTTCATGGAAGCATTATTTTAATATAAATGCATAAATAATGTAGGATGCAGGGTAGGTCGTAGACTGATTACTCTTGACTGTTCATTATTTACTGATTACTGTTCACTGTAGTGTGATTGCTTCTACCGGGCAGTTCTCAGCCGCTGCCTCGCAGCAGTCGGCATAATCGCAGGCTTCAGGGTCAATGACGTGGGATTTATCGTCAAATAATTGGAACACGCTGGGGCAAATTTCAGTGCAGTTGCCGCATCCTATGCACTTTTCTTCATCTACAACAGGTTGCATTTATATCTTTTCCATCACTGCCGCAGCCAGAAGCGGGAACATTATTTCATGATGCCCTGTCAGTGCATAAAATTTACCGCCTGAAATTGTGGGTCTCCTAAGGACATTCTCCCTGCATCTGTAATGCTGGATGAAGTCCATGTTCACCGTAGTAAAAATTTTAACGTCATGCTTGAGATTTCTTGCAACTGTCAGCGCCTTTAGAAACACCTCAGGCATAATTACCGCAGACCCCAGATTTATATAAATACCGCCTTTTAAATCAGCAACAACAGAGGCAAATAATCTGAAATCCCTCAGACTCCCTTCGCCGATAGATGCGCCGTCTGCCTCAGGGTGCATGTGGATAATGTCAGCGCCTAAAGCAACATGCACTGTTGCGGGAATATTGAGCCTTGAGGCTGATGATAAAATGCTTAATTTTTTATATGGGAATTTACCGCTTAATATATAATCTCCAACGGCTTTTCCAATTCCCTTGCCGGTTTTTACTCCCAGATTAATTGCCTGATTAAGCCCTTTGCCTGTTTCCCTTGCCATGCCGAAGGTCCCTTTGCACAACTCTGTATCAACGTCCTCTGATGTATGCCCTGCGAGGCTTAATTCAAAGTCATGGACAATGCAGGCTCCGTTCATGGCAACTGCAGTGATGACGCCTTTTTCCATGAGACGGATAATAATCGGCGATAGCCCGACCTTTATGGGATGTGCGCCCATGCCGAGAATAACAGGGCGCTTTGCCTTTTTTGCCTTTACGATTGCGTCAACAACTTCCCTGAAATTTTTTGCGGCAAGAACATCGGGAAGGCTGTTAAGAAAATTTCTGAAATTCCCGCTGGTGAAAGATATTCCAAGCGCATCACGCCTCACCTTGCTTTTTCTTTTTGACAAGGTGGTTGTTTTTATGTTTTTTAGTGATACCGGGGCGTATTTTTTAGACACATAGAAATTATAAACCTGCTGATGCTGAATAGTCAAAGGATAATGGGGATTGCGCGCTTATGCCCGGAATTTTTTAGTCCATACAACGGCATATATGCCCTCAAAACTTTAAGAATACAACGGTGATTATTATCTGTCATGCTGCAAAAAGTTTTAAGTATTCAGCCTGAACTATTTGTAAAGAGGCAGCATGACATTGAGGTGTTGCCTTAAAGTTTTCGGACATACATGCCTTTGCCGTTTAGCTTTCAACCTGCATTTTGAGCTTGATGTTCCCTGTAATTTGCTACAGGTTGCCTTTTTGCTGTCATTCCGCACTTGATGCGGAATCCAGTCTTTTTCTCTCTGGATTCCTGCTTTCGCAGGAATGACGTAATACTTAAAGTTGTTTTGATTGGAGCTTGCTACAGGGTAGTTTATTCTTGTATCATATAAATCCAGCCGATGTAGCTCAGTTGGTAGAGCAACTGATTCGTAATCAGTAGGTCGGGGGTTCGACTCCCCCCATCGGCTTTATTGTTTTTAATTTTGATTTTATTGAATTCTTAACCCATCACGCATTACGCGTCACGGTTTCATTGCCCCACCACCGTATAATTCCCACTGCTTACATTTTGTGATGGTGCGCTGTAATAAACTGTGCCGTCAGATTTTTTAATCTCTAAACCCATCGCATCTGGAGTGCCATCGGTAATTGTTGCTGTAAATGTATAGCCAGTAACATTATTGACTTTCCCTGCACCTGTAATCGTTGCAATTCCCCCTGTTGCTGTAATTCCAGTAATTGATGTGCTAACAAAATACAGCCTGTTACGGGTGTAGTAATAACTTAGACTGCCAGTTCCCAATGATGAAGCATTTACATTAAGAGATAGACTTGCCCTGAAAAGTGGCACAGGATAGTTGTTGCCTGAGCCTGAAGTAGTTACAGTAGGTGTTGCAGGATTACAATCATCGTCAATGCTGTTATTATTTATCTCTGTTGCTCCGGGATTAACTGCAGGATTGCTGTCATTGCAGTCAACCACTCCACAGTCTCCGCCTTCAATAGCGTATCCATCGCTGTCGTTGTCTGTGCATGAAGAGGCATTTGTAGCATACTTAAGGTCGCCATTGGTACCATCAGAATAACTTATATGCACCTTGTTGTTGGAGTCTACAGCAATGGAGGAATATCCCCCTACATCACCATTAGAATCCACAGTTGTAGTAACCCAGCCGTCTGAAGCATTTGTAGCATACTTGAGGTCATGATTTGTATAATCATAATAACTTATATGCACCTTATTGTTGGAGTCTGTTTTTATGGAATTGTACTCAACATAAACATTAGAATCCACAGTTGTAGCAACCCAACTGCCTGAAGCATTTGTAGCATACTTAAAGCCGCCGTTTGTACCATCATAATAGTAACTTATATGCACCTTATCGTTGGAGTCTACTGCTATAGAATTAGTGGTAGGAGACGCATTATCTACCTTAGCCCAGTCGCCAGTGGCATTTGTAAAATACCACAAACGACCCAACTCCCAATCATACTCGCAAATATGCACCTTGTTGTCGGAATCTACAGCTATAGAAATTCCACCAATAATAGACATGTCTAAAGTAGTGGTTGTCCAGCTACCTGAGATATTTGTAGTATATTTCAGGTAACTTCTTTTATAGTCTCCCCATTCCACTCGCGTTTTGTAAATCATATGAACCTTGTTCATGGGACCTACTGCAAGAGAGGGGTTGTAACTATTATTAGAAGCAATGGTATCAGTAACCCAACTGCCTGAAGTATTTGCAGCATACTTTACGCTCATATTTGTAGCATCATAATAACTTATATGCACCTTGTTATCGGTGTCTACAGCTACCGATGTACTTGAACCGACAACCCCTACAGAATCAATAGTGGAACTAACCCAACCGATGGCGGAAAGATTAATCGTGCTTGCAAAGGCGGTAACAGACATCTGCATTAAAAATAAAATTCCAATTAAAAAACTCATTCCCTTTTTCATTTTCTTCCTCCCTTTTTTTTAAACAAAAAAAGGCATCCCTCCCGAAGCGTCGGGAAGAATGCCCTTAAAAATTATTATCTTACTGTTACTGGTAAAGATTTGAGAACGAGACGCTTCACAGAATTTCCCTTCAGCCAAACACCGGAATACTACTTTTTAATTCACAGTGTTTTTAAAGACAGCTATATTTTATTAGACTCTAAATTTTTATAGTTGCTGGAAATCGTGAGTACATCTCAACTTATGCTGTAGAATAATAAGAATTTTTTCCAATGTTTGTCAATAAATTTCACAT
>JACRGX010000001.1 GCA_016212185.1 Nitrospirota bacterium | reverse complement strand
TCCACGCCAGAAGGTTTAATTTTGGTTTTAGAATTAAAACAGGGGTAATTCATACTCTACGAGCCACCGGCAACAACTCCTATAAAACTGATAATATATCTTACACTTTGCTTCTTGAATTGTCAAGTTAATTTTTCTTATGGAGCCTCTTGCAAAAGTATTGAGGAAATCGCTTTTGCCGTCATACCCGCCCCCGTTTTCACGAGGGTAAACTCCAGCGGGTATCCAGACGTCGTTCCCACGAAAGTGGGAAACCAGTTCCTTTAGAATACTGGATTTCCGATAAAAACATCGGGGATTTTTAAATGAAAAGGAGGCAAATTTAAGAAAAAGCCTTGCACTTCTTTTTCATAGATGACGAATAAAGACTTTTGCAAGAGGCTTTATAGATATGATTAATTTTTTTATCTAACACCTTAACCATACGATATTCAAAAGGTGAGTGAATCAGACAAGTTTGAAACTGCATTTTTCGTGGTAAAAGCACTATAAAATACAAGATAGGGGCGGGATTGCTCCTGCCCCTATCTTGCTTCGTTGAACATTTAAACTATATTGAACAATCTTGAACTTTGCATCGATTCACTGTCTTTTTAATACATCCCTTCCATACCGCCGCCCATTCCGCCGTGCATCGGCATCTTAGGTCCTTTATCTTCTTCCGGCAGGTCGGTTATCATTACGCTTGTTGTAAGCATAAGCGCCGCCACTGATGCGGCATTCTGAAGCGCATAGCGGGTAACCTTTGTCGGGTCAATGATGCCTGTCTGTATCATGTCCGTATAAACCTCGGCATTGGCGTCAAAGCCATAATTTTTACTGTCATTGGACTTTACCTTATCCACAATGACGGAGCCTTCAAGCCCGGCGTTTGCAACAATCTGTCTGATAGGCTCTTCAAGCGCCCTCTTGATTATTTCAACGCCCGCCTGCTGGTCGTGATTTTCGAGTTTTAAATTCGCCAGTGAAGGAATGCATCTTAAAAGTGCAATGCCTCCGCCCGGGACTATCCCCTCTTCCACCGCGGCCCTTGTCGCATGAAGGGCGTCCTCAACCCTTGCCTTCTTTTCCTTCATCTCCGTTTCTGTCGCAGCGCCTACATTAATAACGGCAACGCCGCCGACGATCTTTGCAAGCCTCTCCTGAAGTTTTTCCCTGTCATAATCAGAGGTAGTTTCTTCAATCTGCGCCTTTATCTGCTTTACGCGTCCTTTAATTTTATCAGCGTGCCCGGCCCCTTCAACTATTGTGGTATTTTCCTTGTCAATGGTTATTTTCTTGGCCTTTCCCAAATCAGAAAGCTTAATGCTCTCAAGCTTTATGCCGAGGTCCTCGGAAATCATTGTGCCGCCCGTGAGTATTGCTATGTCTTCAAGCATAGCCTTCCTCCGGTCGCCAAATCCGGGCGCCTTTACTGCGCATACCTGAAGCGTGCCGCGGAGCTTGTTTACGACAAGCGTTGCAAGCGCCTCGCCTTCAACCTCTTCCGCAAGAATAAGCAGGGGCCTGCCCATCTTTGCGGTCTGCTCAAGAATGGGAAGAAGGTCCTTCATGGAGCTGATCTTCTTTTCGTTGATTAAAATCAGGACGTCTTCAAGCACACACTCCATCCTGTCCGGGTTGGTGATAAAATAAGGCGAGATGTACCCCCTGTCAAACTGCATTCCCTCAACAACGTCCAGAGTTGTCTGCATACTCTTTGCCTCTTCAACCGTGATGACACCGTCTTTTCCGACCTTGTCCATTGCGTCAGCTATAAGCTCTCCGATTGTGAGGTCGTTATTTGCGGAAATCGTCCCGACCTGAGCTATTTCTTTTTTCTCCTGCACGTTCTTGCTCATTTTCTTAAGCTCTGCAATTACAGCCTCTACTGCCTTTTCAATCCCTCTTTTTACTTCCATGGGATTTGAGCCGGCAACAATATGCTTATTCCCTTCTTTGTAAATGGAATATGCCAGCACCGTAGCAGTAGTCGTTCCGTCGCCTGCCACATCAGAGGTCTTGCTTGCAACCTCCCTGACAAGCTGTGCGCCCATGTTCTCCCACGGGTCTTTCAGCTCTATTTCCTTAGCAACAGTCACGCCGTCTTTTGTAATGGTAGGCGCGCCGTACTTTTTGTCCAGAATCGCATTTCTTCCCTTGGGTCCCAGGGTTGCCTTCACTGCATCAGTCAGAATAGTCACCCCCCTGAGGATTGCGCTTCTTGCCGCTTCATCAAATAATAGTTGTTTAGCCATTTTTCCTCCTTATTTTTCTAATATTCCCAGAACATCTTCTTCTCTCAGAATAAGGTATTCAACGTTATCCATTGTTATCTTGGACCCTGAATACTTATCAAACAAAACTACATCTCCAACTTTCACTTCAACTTTCTGAAGTTTGCCGTCGTCTGTTACCTTGCCTGCGCCAACAGCGACGATTTCACCCTTTTGCGGTTTTTCCTTGGCCGTATCGGGTATGAACAACCCGCCTGCGCTTTTTTCGGCTTCCTCGGAATACTTAACCAGAACCCTGTCTCTTAGTGGTTTGAATTTCATATTCTTTCTCTCCTTTCTTTTGTTTAGTTTTTATTGATAACTCACTTGAAAAATCCGGTAGATGCTTCAGATTCTAATATTAGCACTCACCAGAGGCGAGTGCTAATATACTATGATTTAACGAGCATGACAAGGTTTTATAACTGCCGAATTTCACAAAAATCAGGAATTATAGCTTATTTACTCTTTTTTTCTACTTTTTACTCAAAAACTCTACTTTTTAACCAAAAACTTACAGTGCAAGGCAACATATAAATCTTTTCATGCTTATGATTAATATCATGGTAATTTTACCTTGACCTTAGTAACATTACTTAATTATGCTTCCCAACAATAGCAAGAATACCAGGATGTATAATATCCTTATGGTTTTGCACGGTATTTTAATTAATTGCTCATTATTCATTAACGAACAATCATGGTAATTTTACCTTGACGTTGTAAATTAATTGGTTGTATACTATTATTAGTATATTTAATTAACACTAAGTGAATACAATATTTACACTTCCTGTAAAAATAACCGCTGGGTTGTTTGAAGTTACAGTGTGTTATTGGGGTAAGGTGTTTTAATTATACAACTGGCATAGTCATTGTAAATGTGACTAAGCGGGCGGAGCAGTGCAGACACAAGAAAGGTAGTGTGGGGAAATGCCATCTATAAAAAAAGCTATAATCCTGGCCGGGGGGCAGAACACCCGGCTCAGTCCCCTTGATAAGTACCGTCCTGCCTGGATGCTTCCTATCGTTAACAAGCCCCTTATTGAGTATACAATCAATGCCTTAAGGACCAGCGGGATAACAGAAGTGATGATAGCCATGTCAGAACACAGCTCTGATTCCGGCAATAATCTGAATAAGACCGTCCTGCAGGAATATCTAAAAAAAGACCTCAGCACTCCTGATACTCATATATATTATCATCTGGATAACAAACCGCGCGGCACGGCAGGCTCCCTAAAGGATTTAGAGGCATTTATCGGAGACGATACCTTCATTGTTATCAACAACAATATCTTTATAGAAGACATTCATTGGGACAAGGTTGTTGAATTCCACCGAAATATGAATTCTGCGGCAACTGTAGGCATTCACAAAGATGATATCTGCATGCAAAGCAAAGAAGGCATAGATATTGCGCCTGACAGTAAAGTAAAAAGTTTCAACATGATTCATCCTTCAATGGATAAGCGGTCGCCGTGGAAGTCCATAGGTATTTATATCTTTGAGCCTCTGGCGCTTAAATTTATTAATAAAGACGGTTACATGGATATAAAAGAACAGCTCATTCCGGCTCTTCAGAATGCGTCATTAAATGTATATGCATACGGCATGGAAGGTTTATATCAATGCATAGACAGCGTAAAAGATTATATCAAGGTACAGCGGGATTTGCTTTACAATAATGATGCAAATGATTTCCATGCGGGAGGTAATGTAGAAGTTGCAGAAAAGGTCTGGCTCGGGAAAAATGTCAAAATCTCGCCGAGCGCATACCTGCTGGGACCTCTTGTTATCGGAGACGGCTGTACGATTAACGATTGGACGCAGGTAATCGGACCTGCAGTTATCGGCAACGGGTGCCGGATATCAGAAGGCGCCTTAATCCGTGAAAGTATAGTGTGGGACAAGACGGAAATATCAAGCATGGCAAAGGTTGAATACTCCATAATAGGCGAAGGCTCCAGCATCCCCGACAATTTTTGCATCAAGAATATGATTGCGCTGAACGGATTAAAAATCGGCGACACTAATCTTTTTAATTCTGAGCGCGGCATAAACGGAACCATTGACCTGTCGGATGCCAAATTAACTGCAACCATCAGACATAAATTATATAAAATATTCAAACGGGCGGTAGATCTTCTACTGTCGGCATTGTGCCTTGTTCTTGCACTGCCTCTGTTTTTATTAATTGCTCTGCTGATTAAATTAGATTCCGCAGGCCCTGTCTTTTATACCCAAAAAAGGTGCGGTAAAAACGGCAAATTATTCGGGATGATTAAATTCAGGACTATGATTAAAAACGCTGAAAAACTTCAGAGTGAATTAACTTCCAAAAATGAGATTGACGGACCCATGTTTAAGCTGTCGGACGACCCGAGGGTTACAAGGGTTGGAAAGATACTAAGGCGCACCAGCCTTGATGAACTGCCCCAGTTGTTAAATGTATTAAAAGGCGAGATGAGCCTTGTAGGCCCCCGTCCGCTGATAATGGATGAGATGAAGTTCAGCCCGAGCTGGCGCGATACAAGGCTTAAGGTCAAGCCGGGAATAACGGGGTTATGGCAGATACAGGGCAGAAGTGAGATGCCTTTCCATGAATGGATACGATATGATGTATACTATATCAGGAACCAGTCCTTATGGCTGGACTTAAAAATATTATTTAAGACGGCGATAGTCGTCCTGAAAAAAAGAGGGGCATATTAAATGACAGATCTCAATTATCAATTATTCAAAGACAAAATGAAAAATAAACATCACGGCCTCCATTTGTTAATTGTACCGGGCTTAATCATTTTATTAAGCGCATGCGCCACAACAGGCTCACAGCCTCAGGCAAATACGGGAGCCCCGCTTCAGAACGCTGAAAAAATGTCCTCAGAAGAACCTCTTAAGGAGACCGTTAAGGTTACTGAGTTCATACTCGGCTCCGGCGACAAGGTTGAGATAAATGTTTACCGCCATGACGACCTCAAAAAAACCGTTCAGATAGACGTTTCAGGGAAAATAACATATCCATTGCTTGGCGATATTCAGGCAGGAGGGTTAAGTATTTTCCAATTAAGGGACAAAATCCGCGACGGGCTTTCAAAGTATTTAGTTGATCCACAGGTATCGGTTGGTGTCGCAAGCGTACAGGGGCAGAAGGTCATTGTCCTCGGCGAGGTTAGAACTCCGGGATTTTTCCAGATTGAAACCTCCATGACTGTACTTGAGGCTGTATCCCGCGCAGGCGGCTTTACTCTGGACGGCAAAAAGAAAAGCGTCTTACTCATACGGGGCGGACTTAAAACACCCCAACTCATAACCCTGAATTTAGAAAAAGCATTAAGCAAAGGCGACCTTGCGCAAAACATACAGCTTCAGCGTGATGACATAGTATATGTGCCGCGCACTTATATCTCCAATGTGGACCGGTTTTTCGGCCACCTTTCAACAATCATTTCGCCTCTGCTGCAGATGGAATCTGGTTTTTACGTAGGACAGGGAATAGAAGGAGAACGCTGACAGCAGCTTAATATAAAAGATCTAAGCAAAAAATTTTCAGCAAAAAAACAGGAGGGAGTTAAAAATGAAAAAAAATTGGATGTATATTATGTTTTCAGTTCTTATGTTAGTTTCATTCGTATCAACATCGTGGGCTATGCCTCCGCATAAAACACTGCGCGAGGAAATCAAAAGAGGCGTTAAACCCGCACCGTTCTTTTTGACAGACCCCGCAACTCATTTAAAACAAAGGGGCATAAACACAGGCGCGCGGCGTCCTGATGGAACCAGAGTTTTCAGCGCCGGAGCAGGACCCGTTGGGAATGTTAATGTGCTGGCGCTTCTTGTCAAATTTACGGATAAACCGTCTCAGGTTGGCGCAAGTTCTTTTGACACGCTTATTTTCGGCGCGACGGGAAATACCGTAAGAGTTTATTATCAGGAAGTTTCCTATGGAACGCTTACCCTCGTTACTGTAAATCTGCCAAGCTCCTTAGACTGGGGCACAGCGCCAAACACATACACCTATTATACAGCCAACAATTATGGACTGGGGACTTATCCGAGAAACGCACAAAAATTAGTTGAGGATGTGGTGGACCTTGTTGATCCCTACGTTGATTTTTCTCAGTATGATAATGACGGCGACGGACAGCTTGATGCCCTTACTGTTGTCCATGCAGGACCCGGAGCGGAATTCACAGGAAGCACCGGAGACATATGGTCTCACCAGTGGGGCATTACGCCCAGATTACGAGACGGCGTGTATATCTCCAATTATTCCATGGAGCCTGAATATATGCAAACTCCGGGAGATGCCACAATCGGAGTCTTTGCGCATGAGCTGGGTCACGTCTTCGGTCTTCCCGACCTCTATGATTACGGGTATGATTCAAACGGCGCAGGCGACTGGAGCATAATGGCAGGCGGAAGCTGGAACGGAATAAACGGCAGTTCACCAGCACATTTTGACGCATGGTCAAGGACACAGCTCGGCTTTGCTGCGCCTGCCGTGATATCTACAAATACTACAGGAGTAAGCATACCGGCAGTTGAATCAACACCATCAGTCTTTTATGTATGGAACAGCGGTTTAACAAATAATGAATATTTTCTTGTTGAAAACAGGCAAAAGACAGGATATGACGCATATCTGCCCGGAAGCGGAATGCTTGTCTGGCACATTGATGAGAACATGGCTTCCAACGACAACCAATGCCTCAATATGAATAATTGCAGCTGCCCTTCTCATTATAAGGTAGCCTTAGAGCAGGCGGACGGTTTGCTTCAGCTTGAAAAAAACCTTAGTCAGGGCAATGGAGGCGATCCATTTCCCGGCACATCCAACAAAACATCATTCAGCCTGAGTTCAACGCCTAACAGCGGTTCTTATCTGAATTGCACTTCAAGCGTTGCAGTTACAAATATCAGCAATTCTGCATCAGTTATGACAGCGGATATTCAGGTGACAGGGGTTTCACTTCCAAGCGTGTCAGGCGCTATTTCATACAGCGGCACAAAGACCGGCGCCATCCGCATCCTTGCATACACTAATTCCGGCTTTTCCGGCACACCGGCGTACTCTGCTTCAATATCTGCTCCGGGCGCCTATACAATCAGCAGCATGGCGTCAGGCACTTACTATTTCCTCTCATACCGCGATTCAAACGGTGACAGCGTAAGACAGGCAACCGAGGCTTTCGGCATATACGGCACCCCGGGCGCACCGACTGCAGTCGTAGTCAATGGAACCGTAACAGGCATAGATATAGCCATCTATGACCCGGCGTCCATGTCAGGGACCATATCTTATTCAGGCTCTGCCACAGGAAGAATTTACATTGAGGTATTCACAAATCCTGCTTACACAGGCACCCCCGCCTATTCAACTACAATTGCAGCTCCGGGGCTATACAGGATGAGAGGCATGCTGCCCGGCACATACTATGTCAGGTCCTACAGGGATGCAAACCGCAACAGGCAATATAATACAGGCGAACCATACGGAACATATGGAGCAGTAACATTAAATGCCGGCAACACTACAGCAGGGATTAACATCACACTCTATTAATGCATGTAGAACAGCCTGCAATGACACTTGTTGAAATGCTTGAGGGGAACGCAAAAGCGTTCCCCTCAAAAACTGCTGTTATCTACCGCGACGCCGGCATTACTTATGGGGAACTAAACACAGCCGTCAACAGGCTGGCGCATACCCTGATTAGCTTAGGGATAAGAAAAGGCGACAGGGTCGGATTCATGCTCCCGAGAACCCCCGCGCTTGTAATTAGTTTCCTCTCCATTGCAAAGGCGCAGGGGATAGCGGCGCCGATAAACTTTGAACTGTTTGAAGACAAAATCAGGAGTATTTTAATCAGGATTGCGCCCAAATGCCTGATTGTTCATAAGCAGTTTTTAGAACTCGCTCAAAAATCCATCCCTGAAGACTCAAAAATCCTGCTTATACTTGCCGATGAAACCGGAGGAGAATGCTATTTCTCATTTGACGGAATGCCGCACAGAGGAAGCCTTGATAATCTGCCGCTTACGGCTGATGGGAATGATGTCGTTTATCTTAACTATACATCCGGCTCCACAGGCAGCGCCAAAGGAGCTGTTACTACACATTCAAATATTTACTGGAATACTGCCGCTTCAATTAAGGCCCTGCATTTAACGCCCGACGATATCCATCTCTGCATGTTTGCCCCGTTTGCTCATCCGCATGAGATTTTTGCCAGACCGTTATACTTAGGCGGGACCATAGTAATGGTGGATAAGATTTACCCTAAATCCATTGCAGAGGCAATATCAAAACACAGGGTAACATGCATGATGGGATTAGCTCCTCTCTATGAGACACTGCTTGAGATGCTTGAGCACAAATCTTACGACATCAGCTCCCTGAGGATACCTGAAAGCGGCGGGATGTTCACAAAGACAGAACTGATTGAGAGATTCCGGCAAAAAACCGGCGTGCCGATCCTGCCTGTGTGGGGAAGCACGGAAACAACAGGAATTGCCATTGCCAATACTCCGGGAGAACCAATAGAACACGGCTCGGCAGGAAAGGCCTGCATATCTTACGAGATAAAAATCGTTGACGAACACGGCGAAGAATTGCCGGATGGCGATATTGGCGAAATGATATTCAAAGGACCTGCAGTTGTCAGCGGGTATTATGAAGATTCAATAAATACCGCCATGTGTCTTAAAAACGGCTGGTATTACAGCGGAGATTTAGGCAGGAAAGACGGCGCCGGCAATTATTATTTCGTTGACAGAAAATCAGGGATGATGAAAATTGCGGGACTAAAGGTCTATCCACTGGAGATTGAACTCACCCTGATGGAACACCCTGACATCAAAGAGGCTGCTGTAATATCCGTTAATGACAAACTGCGGGGAGAAATACCCAAGGCCTTCATAGTGGCAAAAAACGGAAAAAAGCTGACTGCAGATGAAATCGTTGATTTCTGCAAAGAGCGTCTGCCTAATTATAAATTGCCGCGGCTTGTGCAAATACAGGAATCTCTTCCCAAAATCGGGAGTGGAAAGATAAATAAAAGAATATTACAGATGGAGGAAGTATAAAAGCGCTCATTGTTAATGCAGAGTGGAAACCGAGAAAAGGACCTGCGCTCACTAAAGATGAACGGCTGAAGAAAAGGGCCTTCAGCGGAAGCAGCGCCTGGCGGAATCCCCGTTTTGAAGTCAAAGATGTCCCGGTCCCGCAGCTGCAAAATAACGAAGTGCTTATTAGAGTCAAGTCCTGCGGCATCTGCGGCTCTGACACCCACCTTTATGAGACCGATAAGGATGGGTATATAATCTTTTCCGGTCTTACTAAACTCCCCTGCACTGCCGGTCATGAATTCTCAGGAATAGTTGAAAAAACCGGCAGCAGAGTAACTACGCTTAAGGCAGGCGACAAGGTCGCAGTTGAAAGCATTATGTGGTGCGGCGTCTGCCGGCCCTGCAGAAGCGGCTCCCCGAATCAATGTATTAATATTGAGCTGATGGGATTAAGCGCTGACGGAGCGCTTGCTGAATATGCGGCTGTTAAAGAAAAGTATTGCTGGAAAATAAACGAACTGACAAGATTATATCCCGGCGACATGGTCTTTGACATCGGCGCGCTCATAGAGCCTGTCGGATGCGCATATAACGGCATCTTTATTGCCGGAGGCGGATTTAATCCGGGCGCTGTTGTTGTGGTCTACGGAACAGGGCCTATCGGGCTTGGGGCCATCGCCCTTTCCAGAATAGCCGGCGCAAGTAAAATCATTGCTTTTGACAAAATTAATGAACGGCTGAATATTGCTAAAAACATGGGCGCCGATTTTGTATTTAATGTAGATAAACTTCATGGATGTAAACCATCGGATAAAGTTATGGAGCTTACAGACAGATGGGGAGCTGAGGTGCAGGTTGAGGCCGCAGGCGCTGCGCCCGCTACAATTCCTGAGATGGAGAAATCCATGTCTGTAAATGGTAAAATAATATATCTGGGAAGGGCGGCAGCGTCAACGCCCATGTATCTGGATGTCATGGTTTCAGGCGCCAACAAGATTATCGGCGCAAGAGGACATTCGGGCTATGGAGTTTTTCCATCCATCATAAAACTCATAGCATCAGGCCGGCTCAGACTTGAGAAAATGATTACAACAAGGTATCCTTTTAAGAAAGTCTTAACCGCGCTTAAGGCGTCAACAAAAAGGACTGACGGAAAGATTCTTGTAAAAATCTGAATGAAACGGAGCGTTTTAAATGGAACTTAGAAAATACTGGGAAATTATTTTAAGAAGAAAGTGGATAATTATCAGCACTTTCTTAGTCATTTTCCTTACATCTGCGATAGGCGCCAATGTCGCTACAAAGATTTATGAGGGAAAGGCAAGGGTGCTTGTTGAAACCCCCCCTGCCCTCTCATCTCTTTTGTCTAATTTAGGCGTGCCCCAGAGCGCCCTGCCGCAGCAGCAGGATCCAACAACTTACACCTATGATACAGAAATTGCCCTAACATCAATCAGGCCCCTCGTTGAAAAACTTATCACCAACTTAAACCTCAAAAACCATTCAGGAGAAACATTAAAATATGAAGAAAGTGATTTTTCCATAATGGACCTTATTTTCCCTCAGCCTTATATAGATATAGAACAATATGAAGAGTCAGCTCTTCTGAAAATCACCGGCGGCTCCACCAACCGTGAAGAGGCTGCCAAGATAGCCAATGAACTGGCTAACCTCTATATAGAAGATACCATTCAGAGAGCGCGGGAAAGCTACAAAACCGCCCGTTTGTTCATAGAAAACAAAATAAGGAATGTTAAAGATGAATATTATAATTCTCTTTTGGAAAAGAAAGAATTCATGCTTAAAGAAGGAACCGTGGACCTCTTGGAGGAAACCAAGGACCTTCTTGATTATATATTAACCCTGAAAAATGACTATAAAAATAATGAGTTTGCCATAGCACAGGCTAATGAAAGCATTAATCTGATAGAAAAAAAGATTGCGGGGAAGACGCCTGTTTCCAGCGCCCTTGTAAACAGCATGCAAACGCAGTTAAATAATTTATTGGTTGATATTGCAGCTAAAAAAATTGAGCTTACAGAGGAGCACCCTGATGTAATACAGCTCAATAAACAAATTGATACCATTAGAAGTTTACTGAAAGAAAAAATAGAGGTCACTATAAGCGAAAAGGACATCTCCATTGCGCCGGTATATGAAGAATTGCTCAGAAACCTGAAAGACGCGTACATTACCAAAGCAACGGGAACAATAAAAAGAGAGCAATTACAGAAATTTATTGACAAGGCTCAGACCGAACTGATGAAGATTCCTTATAAGAGCACGCGTTACGCAGAGCTGGGTCTTTCACTGACTGTCAATCAGGATATCTATAAAAACCTTCTGGAATATCAGAACCAGGTGGGTATTGCAGAATCCATGACACTTTCCAATATCAGACTGGTTGAACCTGCGGTTGTACCGGATGCTAAAAAACAATATTTCCCGCCAAAGATATTGATTTATGTGCTTGGGGTATTTCTCGGCGCTTTCTGGGCATTTTTCCTTGGTTTCTTTATAGATTATATAGACCATACAATCAAAGGGCCCGAAGACTTAAAAGATTACAAACTTACATTCTTAGGTTCAATTCCCATATTTAAAAAGGGCAAACATTTGGTCTCAATGACAGACCCCAACGACCCGGTATACGAAGCCTATCATAAGGTGCTTACCAATATCAATTTTGCATCTCTTGAGAAGCCGAATAAAAAACTATTAATAACCAGCCTTCATCCGCTTGCGGGGTGTTCAACAACCATAGCCAATCTCGGCATTCTGCTGGCCCGTGAAGGCAAAAAAGCGCTTCTTGTTGACGCTGACTTGAGGAGGCCTAATCTTCACACATTATTCGGACTTTCAAACGCAGCGGGGCTGACTGATTTGGTATTGGAAAATGCCTCAATAGACAGGGTAATTCAAAGCTCAGGGATTAACGGGCTGGATATTTTAACTGCCGGACCGACACCGCCTGACTCGGGAATACTTATTAAATCAGATAAAATGAGCGGCGTCATTAAACAGCTTGAGGGCAAATACGACATGCTTTTATTTCATGCCGCCCCTCTCCTGCTTAAAAACGACGCCTTGCAGTTAATGAAAAATTTAGATGATATGATTATTCTGCTAAAAAATAAATCCACTACACATCCTTCCATCGTAAAAGCAGATGAACTGCTGAAGAATGCAAATATTAGTCCGGCAGGGGTCGTCTTAAATTGTGTATGATGTTGTAAACTTTTTCTTCCCGCATACCGCAGACTGGATACCGGCATTTTTCAACCAATAAGCAAAAAGGAGATAATAAATGAATGTTTTACTGATACAATCGCATCTGGGCAGAAGAAAACATGCGCCTATTTTTCCGATTGGTTTAAGTTACATCGCTACTGCCCTGAGCGGAAAACACAAGGTTAAGATACTGGACCTTAACATGTGGGAAATGCCTGCCGCGTTTGAAAATATGGAAAAGGAAATTTTGAATTTTATGCCTGACGTTATCGGGATATCAATAAGGAATATTGACAGCACCGCAAGGACGGACATTTTTTACCATTTTAAGACAATAAAACCGACTGTAGAGCTGATAAAAAAAATCAAACCGGACGTTAAGCTGATTGTCGGCGGGGCAGGCTTCTCCCTGTTTGCACAGAAAATCATGGAGCGCGTGACTGAATTTGATTTTGGAATCTATCTGGAGGGCGAGGAATCCGCCGCAGAGCTTTTAGATAATCTTGATGCCCCCGAAACCGTTAAGGGCATATATATTCGCAAAGAGGGTTCGGCAAAATTTACCGGTTTCAGGGAGCCGGTGGATTTTGCCAAAATACCTGCTCCTAAAAGGGACTCTGCATTTATTGACATCAATAATTATATAGGTCCGGTGGAATCAGCCATAGGCCTTCAGGCAAAGCGGGGATGTATTTTGAAATGCGCATACTGCAATTACCCTTTTTTAACCGGAAACAGACTGCGCCTGCGTCCGGCAGAGGATGTCGTAGATGAAATAGAATATTTGAGCAGTCTGGGAGTCAGACGATTCTGCTTTGTTGACAATATCTTTAATATTCCCAAATCACATGCCAAAGAAATATGCGAAGAAATAATCAAAAGAGGTTTAAAGGTTGAGTGGAGCGCATGGTATGAAGTTAAAAATGCAACCGAAGACCTGATACATCTTGCTAAAAAAGCCGGGTGCATACACTTCGGGTTTTCTCCTGACGCCCTGACCGACAAGGCCCTTTCCTACCTTAATAAAGGCATCACTACAGAGGACATAAAAAACAGCATAAATATTTTCAGAAAAATAGACAGGATAAGGGTGGGTTATAATTTTTTCCTGATGCTGCCCGGAATGAACCTGATGGATGTTTTTAAAACAGCCTTTATGTTCTTCAAGGTGCCTATCCTCTTGTTCGGCAAAGGAGGCGCCGGACTGGGATGGATACGGATTGAACCGCATACTGAGATACACCGCAAAGCCGTTGAAGAAGGTCTTGTGCGGGAAGATAACGACTTGTTTCCGGAAAATGAAACTGAATTAAAAAACCTGTTTTACGCCAAACCCTTTTTTAAGCCTTTAGATTCATTTATTATATTTTTCATTAAATTCTTTGACTGGTATCTCAAACCTGCTTTAAAATTTTTAATTAAGGGTCCTGCCAGAAAGAAAAGATAATAATACAGACCCCGCATTCAGGCAATCATCATGATGCAAATAACCTATTCTCTGGTTTTCATTGTTATCAGTGTTCTTATTTACTGGCTCCTTCTGCCGGTAAAATGGCGCAATATCTTTCTGCTTGCAGTAAGCCTCTTTTTTATGTCCTTATTCAGCATAAAGTATACCCTGTATCTTTTTCTCAATGTCCTGCTTGTTTATCTTGCGGGAACATACATAAAGAGGAGTGAAGAAAACAGAAAATCGCTCCTCATATCCGCGCTGGCGCTTTTAATCGGAAATCTCTTGTTTTTCAAATATGTCGATTTACTGTTCAATACTGTGTTTAAATCCGGCGCGCCATTTTCAGTACTGCCCGCAACAACATTTTCAAAGATTCTTATGCCCGTGGGGATGTCTTATATCCTTTTCAGGTTAATACATTATATTGTGGAAATCTACAGAAAAACCCTGCCGGAGCATTCGTTCAGTGATTTAGCGCTGTATGTCTTTTTCTTTCCCACATTTTTAGCCGGTCCTGTTGACAGATTTCAAAATGTCCAGCCTCAAACCGCCCAAAATAAATCTTTTGACCCTTCGGATATCAACTATGGTTTGCTGCGCATCATTTCAGGAATGATTAAAAAGTTTGTCGTTGCAGATTCCCTAAAGCCGTTCATAATGCCCGTGCTCTCCTCTCCTCATGAATATTCCTGGGGTATAGTAATGCTTTCCGTCTACGGCATCGCAATTCAGATTTACATGGATTTCTCAGGCTACACAGATATGGCGCTCGGAACGGCAAGGCTGTTCGGCTATAAGATTATAGAAAATTTTAATTATCCATATTTTAAAAAGAACATTGCACTATACTGGCGGAACTGGCATATGTCCGTATATAGTTTTATAAGAGATTATTTCTTTTTTCCCTTTTTCGGATACAAAGCGACACAGGCAAAGATTTATGCCGGGATGTTTCTGACAATGGTAGTATTCTGCCTGTGGCACGGCGGCAGTCTGCATTTTTTGATTCTGGGCGTTTATCACGGCACAGGACTGGTGGTATGGCAATGTTTTCAGGAGATAAAAAACAGGCATAAACGGCTCAAGAAAGTCGTTGACAGTAAATATTTAGATCCTGCCTCAATTTTCCTGACATTCAATTTCGTCAGTCTCGGCCATGTAATTTTCGCCTTTGAAATGGATGCCGCAACCAGCATATTCAAGAGGATATTTTTGCCGTCATGAATCAATATGACATAATCTTTATTCATCCGCCGAGCATCTTTGATTTCAGGGACCGGGATGACATATTATTCGCTTTCCTGAGCAGTTCAAGCATAGCTGTCTCCCCTGTTTATGAGATGTATCCGCTCGGTTTAAAAACAATTGAAACATTTTTGGCACAGCAGGGCAAAAAAGCAATAATAATTAATTTAGCTGATATGATGCTTAAAAATCCCGGATTGGATGTTGAAGCATTCTTAAAGACGCTTAAAGCCGGAATGTTCGGGATTGACCTGCACTGGCTTGCGCATGCTCAGGGCTCGCTTGCTGTTGCAAAAATGCTTAAGAAATATCATCCTGACACCCCGGTTATTTTAGGCGGTATTTCTGCAAGTTATTTTTACAGCGAACTCATGGAATATCCTCAGGTGGATTTCATAATTCGGGGCGTAGACACGCCGTATCTGATTGACAAGCTGTTAAATCAGCTTAGCCGCGGAGAATATCATGATATTATGAATCTCTGCTGGAGAGATAAAAGCAAAAAAATAATTATTAATAATTTTTCCAATGCCGTCAGTTACAACAACATTATTGACTGGACACATTCCAGTAAAGGCATCAACTACTTCATGGTGTTTTCAGGCGCAGGATGCGAATATAACTGCACTTTTTGCAGCGGCTCAAAATATTCCATGCATAAGCATATGGGGGTAAATAATGGTTTTGCAGTCAAAGAAATTCCGGCTTTTCTAAGAGAACTTGAGTCTATCAAAGAATACAGCTCTAAAAATTCAACAGTAATAACCCTTCATCACTGGTTTGAAGACATAAACCTTCTTGAAAAAGTACTGAATACCTTTAAGATGAGCAATATCAAAACAATTCACTTCACTATATTTCAACTGCTGTCAAAAAACCACATTAAATTAATGTCAGCCTACAATATCAGGCCGTTTTTTGAAATCAGCATACAGTCAGGCTCGGAAAAAATCAGGCGGATGTGCGGCAACCCTCCATATTCAAATAAAGAGCTTGAAGAATGGCTTGACTATCTGTTTGCACAGAACAAAAAATCCATTATTGGTATTTTCCTTATGATCGGACTGCCCGAGCAGGGTGAAGCAGATGTCATGGAAGATATTAAATACGCTGGGCATTTAATGAAAAAATATGAGAATTTTGATCTGAATGTTTATATGTCGCCCATGAGGCCCTTTCTGGATCCCGGATCAATAATTTACGATAATCCTGAAAATTTCGGCTATACAATATTTTTCAATACATTTAAGGACTATGAAAAGGCTTTGATGGTGCCCCATTGGAAAGACAGTCTTAATTACGAGACAAGATGGATATCAAAAAAACAACTGGTTGATATAAGCTATAAAGCCACCCGGGAATTAATCGCGGTCAAACAGAAGTCAAACAAACTGCCGCCGGTAATATCCGATGCAATGACAGAGAAGATTGACTCTACGGTCCGCCTTCTGAATATTATTGAAAAATATGACAGGGGCTCCCTGCCCCATGATGTCCGCAGGAAAATCCTTGAATACAACAATATGATATTCAAAGGGAGTCCTTCCCAGCAAAGCCCTTTTAATTTCAGTATTCATAAATACTGGCATGAATCATAATAATCTGTTGCATACTAAACTATATTTATGTTTTGATATACGGTAAAATCAGGAGGAAAAAATGAAAGAACAAATCAGGGAATTTATCATTAAAACCTTTATGTCCGGCGAAGGGAGCATAAAGGATGATGAGAATCTGTTTGATTCCGGCATAATAGACTCACTCGGACTTATTAAACTGCTCGCATTTATCGGAGAGAAATTAAAGATATCTGTAGATATGAGCGACGTCACAATGGATAAGTTCAGCAGTGTCAACAACATAATGAAAACATTAGAAAGCAAAATGCATAATTAAATCTGCGGAGGGATTATGGGAAAAAGTAAAAAATCATTATTTTTGATGACAGGATTAATATTAATTGTAATTGCAGTCATCTACATCATCTATCTTTTGGGGCATAAGTTTGAAGGCTTTGTATATGACAAATTCTAAAAGCTCTTTCTCATTTTCAAATATTATGCGGCAGGACTGGTTTAAGGCTCTCTGCCTTGCATTCCTTATAATTTTAATAATTGTTTTATTTCTGGAAATCACAGACAGAATCCTTTTCCGTCCCAAAAGCATTTTTGCAAGAACCGTGAGTGATTTTGAAAGCCGGAAAAATGAGATTAAAGTTTTATTTCTCGGCCAGTCTGACATGCAATTTGCCATTATTCCCGACAGGCTGAATTACAGCGCATATAACTTTGCAGCCGCCAGCGAAAATTTTATAGAGACATACTATAAGCTTGAACACTACATCAACGACATGCCCAAATTAAAAATAATCGTTCTGCCGCTCAACTTTCAGAGTTTTTCGTCATACAGGGCAGACATACTGCAATGGGAGTATTTTAAATACGGATATATCTCAAACAGCGACCTCCGGGATTTGTATAAGCTGAAAGGAGTTGTCATGCTGAGAGAAAAACTGCTCAGTTTCTGCCCCATTGTAAGAGGGATAGAGATGATTGATTTCATGCGCAATATAAAAAAGCTGTTCTCAAATCAGAATATTGAAAAAACAGAAACGTATAAAGGATACCTTAAATATGTTGGAAGCGATGTCACAAAAGATTCGGCCATTAAAAGGGCAACAAGACACTTTAAGGGCCATGACATTTTTAATGAGGATTTCCTGTTGTATTTTGAAAAAATTTTAAAACTGTGCGGAGATAACAATATCAAGGTTTTTATCCTGACATTGCCGGTAACCGATTATTATATAGAACAATCAAAACAATATGTAGACAAGGAATTGTTTTATAATAAAGCATTAAATAATCCGCAGTACGGTAAATATATCTCTAAGCATTTAGACCTCCTGGAGATTTACGCAAACAATCACGACCTTTTTCTGAATTCAGACCATCTGAACTACAAAGGCGCCATGAAGGTCACGGATATCGTTGCGGCTGAATTGTCCAAATAACTGTGTACAAGATTGTAAATAAAAAGAAACTATTTGCAACAATCATTGCAGATATAATAGGAAATGCTGTATTTTTTCCAAAAAGAATATTCCGCAAAGAAAAAAGCATTGACCGGAATGTTAAGGAAATATTAATTATAAGGACAGCCTATATCGGTGATGCTGTAATGGCGCTCCCCATGCTAAAGCCCCTGAAGACGAAATTTCCAGAGGCGCATATTACCTTCCTGACATCAGAAAAAGCAAAAGATATTTTTTTTAATAATCCATATATCACAGAGACCATCGCTTACGACCCCTTCTGGTTTTATAATTCAAGCAAGGGAAAATATATCAGGTTTATACGGGAAATGATGAAAAGGCGTTTTGATATTGTTATTGAAGCGCGGGGTGATATACGCGAATTACTGCTCATAGCCTTTCCTTTGAAAGCTAAAGTGAAAATTGGTTTCGGTTTTGGCGGGGGCGCATTTATCCTGGACCATGTCGTTCCATATGCAAGCAGGAAACATAAACTTGAATATCATCTGGACCTGATAAAATATTTAGGATGTGAAGTCAAGGATATTGAATGGGGGATTTATTTAACAGAATCCGAACAGGGGAAAATTAAAGAAATTATGGAATCACACGGAATAACAAAGCCATTTATCACTGTCCATCCCGGGGCCAGACATCCGCTGAGGAGATGGCTCACAGAGCGGTATGCGGAATTGTATGATTCTTTAATTGAAAAATATAACATACCTTTGATTATTTTTGGCTCTCACGAGGAGACCGGGCTTGCTGAGAATATCATCAGCATTATGAAACACAAGCCAATATCATTGGCAGGAAAACTCAGTTTAAGAGAACTTGCAGGGGTCCTATCGGAATCACTGTTATTTCTATGCAACAACAGCGGACCATTGCATATTGCGGCCGCAATGAAAACGCCTGTTGTTGTTTTGCACGGGCCGTCAAAAAGTTACTGGGACGCTCCGTATGGAAATATCAGCAGGATAGTGGAAAAAGATTTTTCATGCAGGGACAATTGTGATGAAAACTCCTGCCTTAATAAACGATTTCATGCATGCATGAACGATATCACAGTTGAAGACGTCCTTTCTGCCGTAGATGATATCTTAAACACACTGAACAGGCAAATACAATAAAATCTGCGAAATGATACGAAATCTAAAGTCACTGCTTTTCACCGACATCCCTCTCTGGTTTGTCTGGTTTCCCTTCCGCAGTCTGATACAGCGCCTCCCCCTGAGGTTGGTTACTCTTCTCGGCGGTGTCGGCGGTATTGTCATGTATAAATTTTCCAAAAAAAAGAAAAAAATAATAACACGGGAAATCTCATTGTTATTCAGCAAAACCGCGCCGTTGAAACAGGAAGAAATTGAGAAAATAGCGTATAAAGGCATACAGGTATTTTGCAAAAGACATATGGAGAACCTTTACTGGGGAAAATTAAATCATGAAATAACCGGACAAATGGTCTCTATTGACGGGATGCAGCATCTTGAGAATGCCTTAAAAAACGGCAGCGGCGCCATTCTGCTTACTGCCCATTTCGGCTCCCATCTCCTCCCCCCTCTTGTATTAGGCTTTAAAGGCTATAAGATTCATCAGGCTGCAGGGCCGCCTTTAATAGACAAACAGAGGCCGATATACCGCAGGATTTTCAACCAGCGGGTAAAGGAATCGGAAAAACAGCCGATTAATTTTATCGTAATCGGACAGTCTACACGGAACATGTTAAGAGTGCTCCGGAAAAATGAAATATTATTTATTGCATTTGACGGCAGTGAGGCAAGTAAAATGATTCCGGTGAATTTTTTTAATCAAAAAGCATTTTTTTCACCGGGCACATTTAAGCTGTCGCTCATGACAAAAGCCCCTATTCTGCCCACTTTTATTATCAGGCAGAAAGACGACACTCACAAGATAATTATAGAGCCGCCTTTTGAATTAGAACCGGCTGAAGACGAAGAAAAAACCCTGGCTTTAAATACTGCAAGATTTGCTAAAATATTTGAGAAATACATTTTGAAATATCCGTGTCACTATGTGATGACATTAATGCGCGTGGAAGAACTGATTCAGGAAGGCGCGCTTCAGACAAATCTTTTTCGGACAGAAAATAAATAAAAAGAAACTACAATGAAAAAAAAATATGAAGTCATAAGCCTTCAGCCTCTTCCTGTAAGGCACTTCAGTTTCAGCGAGGTATTTAATTACATGATAAAAGAGGATATGATAAAAATTAAATTTATTGAATTTTCATTCTTCAGGCAAATCATGACAATTTTGCGGGGCTATGAAGACAAACTGTTTTTTCCCCGCATTATTACAAATATGTTTAATCTAATAAAACTGCTCTTATCTAAAAATAAAACCATTATAATAGGGGCGGCGCCATACAGTATAGTCATATTTTTGCTGAACCGGTTAAAGTCCAGACACAGATGTATATTCTATACGTCCTGGCCTTTTTGGGACGGAGAAAGGTTTCCTGAAAAAATTTATTTCCCTGCACAGAGAAAAGCCTGGCATAAATTCTTAGACGGTATGGTATCTGCCGGTGTAACCAAATCAGCAACTGAAGGTGTTGCAAAATACGGCGCAAAAGGCTTTCATATCCCGCATTCCATAGATACCGGGTTATTCGCACCGCCAGACAGTAAACCCGCTTCTGATAAATTGAAGGTGCTGTATATAGGCAAGCTTGTAAAGATAAAAGGACTGCCGCTGCTTATTAGTTTGATAAAAAATAATAAGTGGGAAAATATTGAGTTTCAGGTTGCCGGCGGAGGTCCTTTTGAAAATGAAATAGTAAGCATGGAGAATGAGCGCTACCCTGTTAAATATCTTGGTTTTACAAAAAACCAGAAAGATTTGGTATCAATTTATCAAAACGCTGATATGCTTATCGTGCCGTCTTATCATGAAAATTTTTCAGTCGTGATAATTGAGGCAATGGCATGCCGGCTTCCGGTGATTGCAACCGGCTGCGCTGGTCCGAAGGAAATAATAGAAGACGGTGCAGACGGTATAATTGTGCCGGTAAATGATGAAGGGGCGTTAAGAAACGCTATTCTGAAATTAGCCGCTTCGCCTGAATTGCGGGACAGGCTTGCCAAAAACGGCAGGAAAAAGGCAGAGCAGATTTATAATTTAAAAGAAGCTGCAAGACGGTGGCTGACGGTGTTGGAAACAGCCCATAAAACATAGAGAGAGGCGCTGATAAAATGAGCATGCGGGGTTTCATTGCGAGGACTAAGGCAAACTTGTATTTTAAACTGCCATTCCATAACTATATACTTAACATTATAAAACACAGACAGTTCAGCGGTCTTTATATACCCAGGGCAATTCATATTGAGGTTACCAATTTCTGCAATGCAAAATGTATCCTGTGCCCTTACCTGAAAATGACCAGGCCAAAAGGCTACATGCCATGGCACATATTTGAAAAAATAGTTGACGAATGCACACGGATTGAAGGCGGCGGACTGAAGATAATCCTGCACAAAGACGGCGAACCCCTGATGGACCCCCTGCTATTTAAAAGAATAGAGCATATCAAAACAAAACTGAAGAAAAGCCATATCCATTTTAATTCTAATGCCATGCTCTTAAATGAAGAGAAGGCTGATAATATCCTGAATTCACGGCTTGACTCAATTACCTTCAGTGTTGACGGGGCATCAAAAGAAACTTACGAAAATATCAGACATGGTCTTAAATACGAAACCGTAGAAAAAAATATACTGAATTTTTTAAAAAGAAAAAAAGAATCGGCTAAAAATATCCATGTGACCCTGCAGATGGTGGTAATCAAAGATAATCTGCACGAAGTTGATGACTACAAAAAACTGTGGGGCGATAAGGCAGACAGAATATTCATCAAAAAAGCGCATAATTTTTTAGTGCAGAAAACCTCATTCCAGGGAGGAGTGCTGGGTGAGAAGCAATTAAGCAGGTGCATGCAGACATTTTATCTTATGTTATTCTACTGGAACGGTGATGTTGCATTATGCTGCTGGGATTATGACAATTTAGTTGGAGTCGGGAATATTGAAAAAGGCTCGCTGTTGGAAATTTATAATAACGAAAAGTTTAATAAGGTAAGGAATGCCATGATAAATAAGAACTGTAAAGATATCGCGCCCTGCAATATCTGCTCGCAGATCTACGGGAAAGACGGTCCTCTGTGGGATTAAGCATGAAAGAGAGCAATAAAATGAAAACCTCGGTTTCTTACTGGAAGCTTTTCCGGATAATCTTTGTAATTTTTTCCCTTATTCTTATGGGCGATGTATTCTTTCGCTGGGACGGGTTCAGGTTTTATGCGTCATTTTCCGAGTTCCTGCCGAGTATTGCCCTTATAACAATCCTTTGGGGCGTCATAGCTTCATTTACAGCCTTTTTCATATGGGTGTGTCTCAGGGTATTAGAATGGTTTTTCCTGCGTGCTAAATGGAAAATCAATACGGAATATCTTTTGTTTTTTATAAGCGTTCTGGGATTGCTGTTGGTAATAATCTGGACTGCCAAACTGCTCCTGTTCCAGCAAAAAACAACATTACAATTAAAAATGGCAGTTTTATTTTGTACAGTTCTTATATCAATTTTTCTCACCAGGCTTTCCCGCAATAAGCTGTCTGCCGTTCATGAACTGATTACCCCGCTTGTGCTGTTGTTTGGCATCTGGCTTGTACTCTCCTTTCCGTTGGTAATTTATCATACATGGCTGAAGGAAAAGCATAATGTAATATCTAAGGAGATGCGTCCGGACTCCAATATATACAAAAAACAGCCCAATATTATTTTAGTTACTTTTGATGCCCTGACAGCGCGTAATATGTCAGTCTACGGGTATTATAAAGAGACAACGCCGTTTATCAGCGAATGGGCAAAAACAGCAGCGTTATTTAAAAAAACCGAGGCTGAAAGCAATCATACAACGTCAACCACCGCCAGCCTTATGACCGGCAAAAGACTATGGACGCATCAGACTTATCATGTGGACGGTTCACAACCCCTAAGGAGCACTACTGAAAATCTCCCGCGGCTGCTGAAAAATAGAGGTTACTTTAATATGGCTTTTATACAAAACACCAATGCATCAGTTGAATTATTCGGCATGTCTGAAAGTTTTGATGCTGCCCCTCTGCCGACTGAATTTGAAAAGCCTGCTTCCTTGTACGAATTTATAAATAAATTTCTGTATCAGACATTCGGCAATAAAATCAGACTGCATGACTGGCTGGTAAAGAAAGATTTCATTTTATACAAATTGCTGATGACAATCTCCCGGGATTACTCTAAGACAACAGCGCCGCCTGAAGATGTTTTCAAAAGATTGCTCTCAACTTTGGATTCGGAGCAGCCTGAGACTTTTTTTGCCTGGCTTCATATCCTGCCGCCGCACGACCCTTACCTGCCGCCGGCTCCGTATATGGGAATGTTTGACCCTTCACATAAATTCAGGACGCAAAAAACACAAACCGAGTTTTTTCTCAAGAAAGGCGCATTGAAAAAACAACCGGACATTGAAACCATAAGGTCCCGCTATGATGAATTCATCAGGTATTGCGATGAGCAATTCAAGGGTTTCATCAGAGAGTTAGCAATAAGAAATAAATTGGAAAATACGGTTATTATTTTATCGGCAGACCACGGTGAAGGTTTTGACCCTGACGATTTTGGACACTTCAACGAGCATCTCTATGAACATGTGACCCATATCCCTCTTATTATTAAAGAACCCGGGCAGAACAGAGAGCGGATTATTAACGATGTGGTAGAACAGATAGACATCCCGGCTACCATTCTGGATATGGCGAATTTACCGGCGCCATCATGGATGGAAGGGCGTTCGTTGATGCCGCTCATGCGGGGGAAGACCCTTCCGCAAATTCCTCATTTTTCTATGGCTCTTCACAGCAACCGGATTCGTCAGGAAATTAACAAAGGGACTATTGCCGTCTGGGAAGGCGACCATAAATTAATATATTATTTTAAAGACGGAAAGTCCCTTCTTTTTAATCTGAAAAAAGACCCCTTTGAACAGACAAATCTTTCTGAAAAAGAACCTGTATTAAAACAGCGTCTTCTCAGCCTGATCCGTGATAACCTCCAAAATGCCAATGAAAAGATTAAGGAAAAAAATAAGCAATGAGGAAGATAACATGATATTTTATTCTAAAAAGATGTTATATGCCGCTGGTATTTTTTTCCTGCTGATAGTTGTTTGTCTTGTTAATCCGCTATACCCCAAAGAAAGAATTACGGGAGGTTCTGAGAATTCCGCTTATTCGGAAATGTCACAAAAAAGAGAACAGATGCGCAGGCTGATAAAGCAAAGGGAGGAAGAAGGGGCGGATCTCTCCGAGGTAATGTCTGTTCTTGAACAATCCCGTATTGCCAGACAAAACGGCGATAAACAGGAGAGTATCAGGTTATTGGATAAGGCGATCACCCTGCTTGAAAAAGGAGGATTTACAAAACCAAAGCAGGCCGAAACTGCCGCAATTACACAGGGAAGTGAAATAACCGTAGAACTGCCTGTTGGTTCAGCGCAGGTTGAAGTAACGGAATTAGTTCCGGATGCCGCATCAGGCAAGGATATCAAGACCGGCGGACCTGCATTTAAATCATACAATCTGCCTGCCGACAATAAAAAGGTGCGTTTAAAATTAGGCGGTGTGCCGTTATTCGTAAGAGAAATTACAAGTCAGTCTGCCGATAAACAGACAAAGCAGGCTGTTTCAAATTGCAAGGATTCGCCGTTCGGTATCCACGATATTGATAAGTTTGACGAAAGACTGGCGGATGTGGGAGCCTGCTGGGTCCGCCATGCGGGCAAAACAGCCCTTATCTGGGACATGGCGGAGCCTGAAAAAGGAGAATTTGACTGGTCCCGAACAGATGATGCGTTAAATGAAACTCACCGCAGTAATATTGAAACAATAGTCAACATCAGCACTTTCAATCACTGGGACCAGGGCAGAGGACGGGGACGCGGAAGTAAAAAATTAGTTAAGGATATTACGGCATACCAAAACTTCTTACAGCAGACCGTAAGGAGATACCCTTTTGTTAAGGCATGGCAGATTGAAAACGAACCTGACAATAAACTATTCTGGCCGGATACGCCTGAAAATTACCTGACCCTGCTTAAAGTGTCCTATCAGGCAATCAAACGCGCAAACCCTGATGCCATGGTGGTTATCGGCGGCGCCTCTCATCCAACTGCCCTGGACGGTAAGTTCTGGACAGATGTGTTTCAGTTATTGGAAAAACAGAAAGGCAAAGAGCGTTATTTTGATGTATTTGATATCCATTGGTTTCTGCACGTAGACAGGTATATGCAGAATCTTGAGCAGTTGACTGAATATGTGCAGAACGCAAGGGTAAAGCTGAACAAGGCCGGTTATCAGGCCGTCCCTATCTGGATTACCGAGATGGCATCTTACAGCGGAAGCCCGATGGAATTAGGCCCGGTTTCAGAAAAACAGCACGCAGGCGAACTTGTTAAATTATATCTTCATTCACTGAGTCAGGGTGTGTCAAAAATATTCTGGGTGAGGTTAATTGAATGGAGCGGATTCAAAGGCAAGACAAACGGATATTTCGGCAATACAGGACTTATAAACAACCCTCTTAACGACGGTGAATCACATAAAAAACTGGCTTATTATTCATACAAAAAACTTGCGGAACTGTTCAGGGGAATTAATCTGAAAGACATCAATATATTAAATCCCGGAGGACAGGCGCATGCATATAAATTTATTAAAGACGGACATCCGGTTTATTTTGTATGGTAAACACTTATAATATTTTCAATCCAAGATTGGCCGGAATAATTCTGTTTTCGTTGGGAATAGGATTGTCATGTATTTTCATCCCGTGGTATCTGGTCGTTATATTTTCCATTGTGTTTGCCCTGGCAGTCTTTCTTCATCTCAGACAGCGGTGGTGGGCATATATGTTTGTTTTTTTAATCCCTTTCATGGGCATCAAATATCCGGCTATTTATTTAACCGTGCAGGGCTATGTCAGGGGAGATGCAATCCCCCTGCTGCCTTATCTGTCAATTTTTGCCACCCTATCCTTTTTTATTAGTACCATTGTAAATTCCCGTAAAAAAACCTTCAAAAATCCGTTGTTTATCCCGGTTCTTCTCCTTGTAAGCTACGCTGTTTTCACCATATTCTGGAGCCCGGCTGATGTAGATTTTAACCTGTACTATTTAATGTATCTCCTTGTGGATATTTCACTCTTTTATTTCCTGTTTCATATTATCATCACCAATGATGAAGCCTTTCACAGAAGGCTGATGTGGTGTTTTCTTTTTTCAGGCGTGTCACTTGCCCTTCAGTCGCTTTGGATTTTGTATCTCATGGCAAGCAATTCTTCCGGCCTCATAACATTAACCTCGGTAAAAATATTTGATTGGCTCAGCCTGGACCTTTCAGCAAGGCCCCCTGAAAAAGGGATAGAATCAGTCCATGGATTTTTTCTCGGCCCGCAGGAAACATCCATGGTGCTTGATACGATAATTTATGCGGGCATGGGCCTGATGCTGACGGAAAAGAAAAAATTAAAAAGACTGTTTATACGGATAATAATTGTAATGCTCATGGTGGTTGTATTCCTCACCGGAACAAAATCCGGTATGTGGTCGCTTATAGGGATTTCTTTCGTATTTGTATTTGTCAGCTCGCAGTTAAGAAAGAATTTTTTCCGCAACAGTTTTATTGTCCTTGCAACATTTGTGACTATTATACTGTCTATAATCATTATAACCGGTCCCAAGAAAAGAGACCCCAGGATTATCAACGTAAGCGCGCAGGACCAGAGTTCCATGGGACAAAGGATAGGCTACTGGAAGACCGGCTTCAAGGAAATCAGCAGGAGAGAACTGGCGCTTTTCGGTTTGGGGATAGCAGGCTTTAAGTTCGTCACCATCCCGCAAATGATATCACATGCCCACAATATCTATCTGTCCCTGTTTTTTGATTTCGGCGTTATGGGGCTCATATTTGTTTTTCTTATTGTATTTATCCTGCTCAAAATGTTTTTAAAGGTATTGAAGCGGCAGAATACTTATTATCAGCACATATCCGTGGCATTCGCAATCAATCTCCTTACCATAGGAGTAATAGGGTTAGTCTATATTCCATACTACATGGGTTACGT